>CAYZMV010000078.1:3234-5882 GCA_964479635.1 uncultured Clostridium sp.
ATAATAATCTTTAAAAATCATTTCAACATCCTCCTACAAAATTGCTTTACAATTTTGTACTTATCGCTCTTCTCTATATACTTACTTAAATTTACAAGCGGTTTTATTATACCATATAAATAAATATTTGTGAATATAAGATTTACAACTTTTTTTGATTTTTTATTGCTTTTTTTGCATATTTTGAATATAATGCATTTAGAATATATAATTGTTTGCTTAACTTATTAACATAAAGGAGGGATCTTTATGAGAAAAGGTATTTCTGCAAATGAAAATTATAAATATAAGATTATTGGTGTTGACGATGAAGCGGGTATATTAGATACACTAAAAGTATTTTTAAATAAAGCTGGTTATGGATTTGTTGGAATCACAAACCCATTGGAAGCAATAGAAAGGGTTAAAGAAGAACATTTTGATTTAATGTTACTTGACTTTATTATGACACCTATTCACGGGGATCAAGTCGTTGAAGAAATTAGAAAATTTAATAAAGATTTATACATCTTGTTGCTTACAGGTCACAAAGATTTAGCTCCACCTCTTGAGACTATTAAAAGACTTGATATACAGGGTTATTGTGAAAAAAGTGATAAATTTGATCAATTACTTTTACTTGTTGAATCAGGTATAAAAGCAGTTGCCCAAATGGATCAAATAAGACAAATTAATTATGAACTAAAAGAAACTTATAACAAATTAGAGAAGGCATATTTGGAAAATATAGAAACTTTAAGGTATGCAGTTGAAGCCAAAGATCCTTATACAAAAGGTCATTCTGATAGGGTTTCTGCATATTCTGTACTTCTTGGTAAAAAATTAGGACTGTCTGATAAAGATATTAATACTTTACGAGTTGGTGGTTTGTTTCATGATATTGGAAAAATTGGTGTGCCTGATAATATTTTATTAAAAACAACTAAATTAACAAGTGATGAATATTCTAAAATAAAAAATCATCCTACTATAGGTACACATATATTGTCAAATGCTACTATATTTAAAGATACTCTCCCTATTGTAAAGCATCACCACGAAAGATATGATGGAAATGGATACCCTGACAAATTAAAGGGTGAGGAAATACCATATCTTGCCAGAATTACTGCAGTGGCAGATGCCTTTGATGCAATGACTTCCAAAAGGAGTTATCGTGATTCATTAGATTTAGAATATGTAAAATCTGAGATTAAAAATAATATTGGTACACAATTTGACCCTTTAATTGCAAAAGTTTTTTTAGACTTAATTGACAATAACTACCAAGATATATTGGAAATACAAAAAAAATATTAATATTTTTTATTATAATATATATATTAAATAAAAGGAGGTGTTTAAAATGGTTTCATCACAAATAAGACAAGAGGCAAGAAGTTCTCTTACAGGTAAATGGGGAAAAGCTGCTCTTTTAACATTAATTTATTCTTTAATTACTTTTCTTATTTCGTTTGTTTTAAGGTATATTCCTATTATTGGTAATATTGTTTTTTACATAATTTCTGTCCCACTTGCTTATGGGATTTTAGTTAGTTTTATTAAACTTAAAAGAAATGAAGAAGTTGGATATTTAAATTTCTTCACCATAGGTTTTTCTGTTTTTGGAAAGCTTTGGGGAATTATTGGTTATACTTTACTAAAATTATTAGTACCATTAATATTGGTTGTTGTTTCTATTGTCTTAATTAGTATTGGAATTTCAGGTAGTATTTCAATGAATGCTTTAGCTTTACTATCTGGCTCTCCTTCAAGTAATGGCCTTCCTGTATTAGCTCTTATTGGCCTTATTGTTTTCTTTGCTGCTTCTATTTGGCTCTTTATAAAAAGTTTACATTATGTGCTAACTTCATTCATTTTATATGACAATCCAAATTTATCTAGTAAAGAGATTGTAGAACAAAGTGAAAGTTTAATGACAAATCAAAGAGCATCTTATGTTTGGTTACAACTTAGCTTTATAGGGTGGGCTATTCTTTCAGTATTTACATTATTCATAGGCTTATTTTGGTTAGAACCTTATATGATGATTGCAAACATTATATTTTATGAAGATAGAGTAGGGTTGCAAGAACAAGACGCATTTAAAGAAGAATAGAAAAGGAAATTTTTAAGACGGATTTTTTCTTTGCAAATTATACACTGCAAGGAAAAATCCGTCTTCACAATTTCGTTTACTCCAATTTTAAATATTCATTATATGTACATTCTCTATCTATCATCTTATCTTTTCTTAAATCTATTATTCTATTTGCAACTGTTTGTGTTAATTGATGGTCATGTGATGTAAATAGCATATTCCCTTTAAATTTTTTCATTCCTTCATTTAACGCCGTAATTGACTCCATATCTAAATGATTTGTAGGTTCATCAAATATTAAAAAGTTTGCTCCTGAAAGCATTAATTTCGATAATACACATCTTACTTTCTCTCCTCCAGATAATACTTTTACGTTTTTTAATGCTTCATCTCCTGAAAATAGCATTCTACCTAAAAATCCTCTTACATACGTTTCGTCTGGGTCTTTTGAATATTTCCTTAACCAGTCTACTAATATCTCATCATTTTCGAACAAGTATGAGTTGTCTTTTGGAAAATAATCTTTAGTAATTGTTTGCCCCCATATAATTTCACCAGAGTCTGGTTC
>CAYZMV010000079.1:0-5674 GCA_964479635.1 uncultured Clostridium sp.
AAATAATTTTACAAAAAAGTGAAAAAAATTAGTTCGAATAGAACTAATTTTTGGTACCGATGGTGGGACTCGAACCCACACGGTTTCCCGCTAGATTTTGAGTCTAGTGCGTCTGCCAGTTCCGCCACATCGGCATTTGTTTTGTATTATACAATATGTTTTTGATTTTTACAAGTATTAGATTGCAAATTATGCTTTTATTTCGTATTCTTCTACATTAATTGTTTTTATACTTATTTCCGATAAATCATCTTCTGGATTTTTATATGATACTTGCTTTATTTCTTGCTTTGCCTTTAATTCTAAATTTTCTAGTTTATTGTTTAACAAAACACTTTCTGATACGTTCATTCCAACGGGTAATGTTTGGTTATTATTCTCAAAATATACTATATTTGTAAATGCTATAATTGGAGTATTTTCTTTTAAATTTATTTTATAAAGATTAAACGAGTCTGTGTCCTTGTCTAATATAGCTGATATTGCATTTTTGCCTTCAATATTACATACATTAAAATCTTTTGTGTTTAACTCCTCTGTATCTGCTTTATATACTGATAATTCGAATGGCAATTTTATTTTTTCAAATGCAGTTTGTAAATTATTAATAATTTGTTTTAACATTGTTTCATAATCTTTTACTGTTGTATTTTTATTTATATCTAATATTCTAAATACTTCTCTTGCAATTTCTCTATGTTTTTTATTTGCCAATACTTTAATTTTATTGTCATAAGCCATTCCACTAAAAATATCGAAATTTTCTTTTTCTAGTAAGGCATTTTCTTGTGATAATTTTGATTTTATATAATCTAATTCTTTTTTTGTTATTTTTTCTCCATTAGCTAGTTTATTAATATCTTTTAATATAAATGTTGACGCTAAATAAATACTGTCTAATTCTTCTTTAGTTAAATTATTTCTTTGTGTTTCATCTAATTTTTTTGCTAGATCTTCAAAGTCGTATTCATAATCAAAAACTTTTTTTATTTTTTCTTTTGTTTTTTCTTGAGTTTGTCCTTCTGGAAGCTCTGATGCCTTGTCTTTATTTGTAAATCTCCAAAATTCAAATATACTCTTTTTATGTTTGTCAATTTCTTCTATATAAAGTGTAGCATTTTTTACTTTGCTTTCTAGATTACTTATTTTTTGCTTTATTGCCTTTATGTCCATATTTAAGTTTGTTACTTTTAAATCTTCTTTGTCTATCTGTTTGCATAAATCTATCAATTCTTCTAATGTATAGTTGCTTTTTACATCTGCATATTTATTTATTCTTACTACCTTTACTTCTTGTTCTTTTTCATTACCCTCTACTTCTTTACTTAAATTTACTTTTTTAAATTTTATAAAATATTTAACTCGGCCTAAAAATGTTTTTCTATATTCTAAAAATGTACTTATTTGTTTTTCTTTTTCTAAATAATCCTTTTCTAGTTTTGCAGATTTCTTTTGTAATTTATCTAGTTCTTTTTCTTTCTTTGCCCTATTTTCCATTAAATCAATTTTTTCTTCTTCAGCTTTTAAATATCCTTCTTTTACAAAACTAGATAAAATTTCATATATAATCTTTTTGCCGTTAATATCAAATTGTAAACCACCCCTATCATTAATAAATAATTTAATATTATAATGATGAGGAACTTCTGTTTTCATTATGAATAGAGCCTTTAATAATTTATAAAATTTTATCGAATCTTCCTTACTTTCTAATTTTATCTTATAATCACTTTGTATGTCGTCATATATATTTGCCTTACCTGTTATTTGAATACTCAAATTTTCATCTTTATCATATACTTCGTAAACTAATGGCCATTCCTTTGTAAAAAGCCATAAATAATTTTCTATATCTGATATTTCCATCCTGCTCAAATATTCTCTACTATAATCAATATAACTGATTGGTACAAATATTTTATCCTTTTTTCTCTTTTTTATGTTTTGTAACTGTTTTTTTAGTAGATAAAAGAATGCCGAGTGATCTAAGTCTTCGGTAGTAACAAGCATAAAATATTTATTTGTATATTCCGAATAATATATTTGCCATAAATAATCTCTTTGATATTTAACTTTAAATGGTATTTTTTCATTTAATCTTTTTTGTTCATTTTCTATTTCTTCGATTTCGTTTATATTTATATTAGAAATCATAGATAAAAATTTTGTGTGTCTTTCAATATTTTCTTCTTTGTCCGGAGTTAAATATTCATAAAGTGGAACTGCTTTTCCGATATTTTTCTGAAATAGTAGATAATCTATTCGTAGGAGTAAGTAATATTTGAATGTCATTTATGTTTACATATTTATATATCTTATATGTGTGTTCATCGTTATATTTTGAAGGTCTATAATCTAATGGCTCAAATTCTTTAATTGATTTTGGTATATCATCTAAATTCAAGCCAATATATTTGAAATTATTAACAATATTTTCATTAGTATTCAATACAATATACTCCTCTCAAATAATTTTATTTTGCATATGTTCTTTCTTCTTCTTTTATTTTACTTATGAAATTAGGCAAACTCATTTGTCCAATGTCTCCATCTTTTCTTGAACGCACACTTGCTACATTTGCTTCTATTTCTTTATCTCCAATTATTAACATATATGGAATTTTTTGAAGCTGTGCCTCGCGTATTTTATATCCTATTTTCTCTTCCCTTTCGTCCAATTCCACACGTATATCTGCATCTTCTAATTGTTCTTTTATTTTTAATGAATATTCTTTATGTGCATCCGATATTGGTAAGATTTTTACCTGTACTGGTGCAAGCCACGTTGGAAACGCTCCTGCAAAATGCTCTGTAATTATTCCTATAAATCTGTCAAATGAACCAAATATTGCTCTGTGTATCATTATTGGTGTTTTTTTATTTCCATCTTTATCTATATAATATAAATTAAATCTTTGTGGTAATTGAAAATCAAGTTGTATTGTTCCCATTTGCCATTCTCTTTTTAAGCAATCTTTCATTGTTATATCAATTTTTGGTCCATAAAATGCTCCGTCTCCTTCGTTTATTATAAATTTATCTTCACCACCACATATATCTATTAAAACTTTTTTTAAATCTTTTTCTGCTTTATTCCACGTTTCAATTTCTCCTATATAATCGTCTGGTCTTGTTGATAGACTAAGTTTATACTCTAGTCCAAATACTTTATATAGTTTATCTGCTATTTCTATTATATCTTTTATTTCACTACCGATTTGATCTTCTGTTACATAGTTATGTGAGTCATCTTGTCTAAACATTCTTACTCTGAATAATCCATTTAATTGTCCTGACTTTTCGTTTCTATGAATTACATCAACATCATTAAAACGAAGTGGTAGGTCTTTATAGCTTCTTAATTTGGTTTGATATATTTTTATTGAGTTAGGACAGTTCATAGGTTTTAATGCTTGTTCGTTCCCATCTGAATCTGTTAAAACATATCTTCTTTGTAGTGATCCCAGTGTCCTGATGTTTTCCATAAACTACTACTGTTTAACTGTGGTCCAGAAAATTCTTGATAACCTCTTTTTTGATGTTCTTTTCTCCAAAAATTAATTAATGTATTCATTAGTGTAAATCCTTTTGGCATCCAATAAGCCATACCCGGTGCTGTTTCATCAAAGAAGAACAATTCTAATTCTTTACCTAATTTTCTGTGATCTCTTTTTTTTGCTTCTTCTATCATATTTATATATTCTTCAATTTGACTTGCTTTAGGGTAAGAAATACCATAAATTCTTTGTAGCATTTTATTTTTTTCATCTCCACGCCAATATGCTCCTGATGATGAAAGTAATTTTACTGCTTTTACATTTCATGTAATTGTTAAATTTGGTCCTGCACAAAGGTCTGTAAATTCTCATTGTTTATAAAAAGATATTGTTTCTCCCTCTGGTAAATCATTTATTAATTCAACTTTATATGGTTCATTTTTCATTAATTCTAATGCTTCGTTTCTTGGAAGTTCAAATCTTTCTATACTTAAATCCTCTTTTATAATTTTTTTCATTTCATTTTCTATTGCTTCTAGCATTTCTGGTGTAAAAGGCTTATCTGTATCAAAATCATAATAGAAACCATTATCTAATGATGGACCTATTGCTAACTATATGTCTGGTTATAATCTTTTTATTGCCTGTGCCATAATATGTGATGTTGTGTGCCAATATGCTTTTTTACCGTTTAGGCTACTTTCAAATGTTAATATATTTAAACTGCAGTCTTTGTTTACAACTGTTCTTAAATCTACAACTTTTCCATTTATCTCTGCACAAGTTGCAACTCTTGCTAATCCTTCGCTTATTTTTTTTGCTATTTCTAGCACAGTTAGATTTTCTTCAACTTCCATTTCTGAATCATCTTTAAGTTTAATTTTTATCATAACAAAATTTCTCCTTTACTAAATATATAGCGACACACCTACAATTTTTATTTATTGTATGTATCTTTTGATACAATTTTGGTTAGTGCCATAATTACTGCATATTCTTCTAATTCATCTCTATATACCCTTCCGTCTGTAAGTACTCCTATTGCACCTTTTCTGCCTTTTGCTGTATCTCCAAAAACATCTGTCATATATCCTAATTCTTCACCTTTTAATACTCTATCTACTACTGTTTTAGGATATTCAAATGATGGACTAAATCCTATATAATAATTTTTGCCATCATATATTGCACATATACTTGAATCCATATATCCAGTTTCTACTTCTGGAACTTCATACATACCCGCTTCTATTCCTACGCCATAGCTACATTCTCCGATTTTTTTCTACTGCATATTCAAAGGCATTTTTTGCCCTATTTTTTGCACCATTTATTGTTTCTGTAAGTGATATTGGATTACACGAAACTAATGAAAAATTATCTTTTTGTTGTCCTTGTGTTTTGTCATTTCGTATATCTTTCGGCATTATTTGATATTCTATCTTGTCCGATTTATTCATCCAAATTTCATTATACCTAGAAAATGCTCTTGTTATTGCTGTAACTTTTGGAATGCTTCTCGTTCCTATTGAAATTAGCATAGTTTTTCTCCCTTTTATAGTTATTTTTTTCCCTCATAACCAGGTTTTCCAAGAAGTCTAAACATATTTGTTTTATATGCTTCTACTCCGGGTTGGTCGAATGGATTTACTCCTAATATATTTCCTGATATTGCGCAACCAAGTTCAAAGAAATATATTAGCTCACCCATTGTTTCTTCGTTTAATTCTTTAATGTTTATTACTATATTGGGAACTCCACCATCTACGTGTGCTTCTATAGTTCCTTGCATTGCTTTTTTATTAACATAGTCCATTGTTTTACCTGCTAAGAAATTAAGTCCATCAACATTATCTTCATCTCTTTTTATTTTTATGTCTGTTTTTGACTTTTCTACATTTATTACTGTTTCAAAAAGATTTCTTTTTCCATCTTGAATATATTGACCTATGGAATGAAGGTCCGTAGTTAAATCTACTCCTACTGGGAATATTCCTTTTCTGTTTTTACCTTCACTTTCTCCATATAGCTGTTTCCACCATTCTGTTAAATAATGAAGTTTTGGTTCATAATTTGCAAGTATTTCTATTGTTTTATTTCTTTTATATAACATATTTCTTACAACTGCATATTGAAAACACTGATTATATTTCATACTGCTATCAGAATAATTATAT
>CAYZMV010000080.1:0-1815 GCA_964479635.1 uncultured Clostridium sp.
TTTATCTAATATGGGAGTAAATCTTGTGTCTAGCAAGCACTGAATTTATACTCCCGCATAAATTCTTTTATGGGAAGACCCATACCCTTTTTGTATAAAGAATGGAAGCAAAGAAAATGCGAAAATAATGATTAAAAAAAATTATATTTATTTATAAATAATAAATTAAAAATGTACGAATTAGATATTACTAAATCTGAATATATTATAAAGTTAGTTAATAATTAAGAACTAATAAAGACTAATGCTGAAATTTTAATAAAACACAGGATTTTTTAACTAAAGAAGAAATACTTTTAATTATCTATTAATCGAACATATTATAACGACAATATCTATGAAACAAGTGTTAATACATTTAGAATATATTATTTGGTTATATAAAGTAAATTTAAAATTATAAAGAGCACATATACTCTTTTAATTATGGCTGTTCTTTCTTCGTGTATTCCAACCTTCTTTTCTTGCACATATGGGGCAGTTTCTGCCTTTACTTCTATTTGCAATTGTACTTTCCCAATTGTAACCACATTTAGAACAAATCCACCAAACTTTTTTGCCAGAAACAGCTCTAATATTTTCAGGCTTAATTCCAAGTTCATCATTTTTATTATAATCCCATTCTTTTATTAAGTCTGGTTGTAATGTTTTTAAATCATTGACTCCAGTAGTAACCATTTGACCAAAACAATATGGACATTTTGTCCCTTTACATCTATTCGCAATTGATGCTTGCCATTCGTGGTTATTTTTGCATTTCCACCATACAATTTTTCCAGAGCTAAATGAAACCATGTTAGGCTTTACATTTAATTGAATATTTTTATCATAATCCCATTCTTTTAACAGTTCTGGATGCTTTGCTTCCAAGCTATTACAATATTCACATTTCTTTTTACCCCTAGCTCTCATACTTGCAGATGCTTGCCATTTATTATTACAAACAGGACATATCCAATTTAGAATTATTTTAGAATACTCCGATATAGAATATGGATCGATTCCTATATTTGCTTCATAATCCCATTCTTTTAATAATTCGGGATGTTTAGCCCCAAAACTGTTTTCTTTTACTAACTGCATATATTGTGAAATTATTTTTAATTCATCAGTTTTAGAATCAATAATAAAATCAGTTTTTATATTTAACTTTTCAAATAATAATTTTATACATTTATTTAAGTCATCAAGTGAATCATTAAAACTTCTAAAAATATTTATTGCACTATCAGTTTTTTCTAATCCTTTCTCTCTAATTCTATATAGCTGAATATTATTTTCTTTACAAAAAAGATCTTTTTTGTTTTCTTTTTTTATATTTTCTTTATGATAATATACTCCATCATATTCTATTCCTAAATTTTCAGATGGAATAAATATATCTATTTCTGTTCCTTTTAAAGAGTATCTATTAATTGCATCTGGAAATATTTTTTTAACATAATAAAATATTGCTTGTTCTGGGAAAGAGGTTTGACTGTTACAATGTGGACATCCTGAGCCATTTACCCTGTTTGAAATAGCTGTTTTCCAATTATGACCACATCTTGAACAGACCCACCAAACTTTTTTATTTGATCTAGAGGATATATTATCTGGCGTAAACTCTAATTTTTTATTTTTTTCATAATCCCATTCTTTTGCAACAATAGGATTTTTAACTGATAAAGAATTACAATGAGGGCAATTATTATATCCAGCAGTTCTATTAGAAATAGTAGCCATCCAATTATAATTACATTTAGAACAAATCCACCAAACTTTTTTTCCACTACCACAAGTTATATCAGAAGGTAAAAATTTATTTTTATTATA
>CAYZMV010000080.1:1825-5651 GCA_964479635.1 uncultured Clostridium sp.
GCCTTAAAGTTTTTAAATCATTTTTACCAATTATAGTTTTATTACCTGAACAATAAGGGCAATTACTGCCTTTACTTCTATTGCTTATTGATGCAATCCATTTATGACCATTCTTGCAAATCCAATTAACTTTTTTACCAGATTTATAAGTAAAATCTTGTGGATTCATATTACCATTCGCTTCATAATCCCATTCTTTAACGATTTCAGGGCATTTAGTCTTAAAATCATTAACACCTACAATTGGTTTTTGACCTGCACAATATGGACATCCTGCTCCTTTGACTCTTGTATATACAACAGCATTCCAACTATGCCCATATTTACATTTCCACCATATTTTGATATGAGAATTTAATGATATTTTATCTAGATTCAAATCTTTATTTTTTTCTACATCAAATTCCTGCATTAATTTTTTATTATCAATTAATCTACTAATCATTTTTTATCCTTTCCTCAAATATTTTTTTTATAATATTGACTTCATCAAATTCTTTATAAATAAAGGTGTATTGTGTTCCAAATAAACAATACGATATATCATTTACATCTTCAATTAATAGATTAATAAAATCATCTATATTTTGATAAGTTATAATTTTATTATAATATTTGATTTTAGTATCAAAAAACATTTTTTTTATCATTATGTGCAAAAGATTTATTTCTTCTATTTTTTAAATATTCAACTAATTTTTTGTTTGCCTCCAAGTCATTATTTAACTTTTTCATGGAAGTATCTATATTCCTATAATCAAAATGCATTCTATGTCTTTTTCCATTGCTTGCATCCTTTACGTAATAATACTTTTTTTCTTTGAAAATATTTTTACTAAACTGATACTTTGTACGTATATCGTTTAATGTAATGCAATTATTATTATGATCTCCAACTAATTTAGTCAATTCCAATAGTGCTCTTTCCTCTAACGAATCAAGAATTATACTAAAAGTACAAGGAAATTGTTTACAAATATATTCTATGTTATCTTCTGATTTTAATAGTTTAAATAATTGAAAATTTTGCTTTATAATATTTAATTTATTCATAATAATATCTATTTCTTTTTCTATATGATATTTTGATGAAAAGTTAGGTAAATTACTATTTTTTTGACCCATAATATTTTCCTTTCAACATTTGAGTTCCATAACTATCAAAATTATACTATAAAATAGTAAAATTTGCTATAATCACCATTGAAATACATAGGACTTTAATATATAATTATATTTAGAAAGAGAACAAAGTTCGTAACTTGTAATTTATTCGCTCCAAATGTGCGATGTATTCACATCGCAATGAATAATTAATAGTAAATAATATGTAATATATTTAATTTAACCCCCTATTATTTTTTTGCATTTTCAGAATATTTTTCTAAAAATTCAGTAGCATTCATAATTTCAGGCTTGTCAATATCAATACCATTAAAATCTTTATCTCCTGTTACAAATACATCAACATCTTCTATTATTGCTGTATGTAAAATGATGTAATCATCTTTATCTCTTATATTAAATAGTTTATTCTCTATATTAGTTGGAGAATAAACTAAATTAAATGGAAAATCCTTTAAAAATTCATCTAAATCTTTTAAACTTACTTTGAATTTTGTATTTATTAGTCCCTTAAGTTCTTCGATTGTATATGAGCAAATAATTATTTCATGTTCTTTAGAAAGCTTATAGATTAGTTCATTCATCTTTTGGCTCTTAAATACAAATGCAGAAATAAGAATATTTGTATCTAACATCACTTTCATAACTAATCCTTCTTTCTATTTCTTCTAAATTCTTTTACCATTTGGACAACATCTTCTTCTGTTTCTAGTCCAAGTCTTTCTGCTTCACCATCAAAAGCATTTTGTATTTTTTCTAAAGCTAACATTGCAGAATTTTTAATAACTATATCTTTTCCTTTTTGAATAAAAAGAACTTTACTTCCTTCTTTTAAATCTAATAATTCTCTAATTGATTTTGGAATAGTTACTTGACCTTTAGTTGTTACCTTCGCTAATTCCATAAAATCACATCCTTTCAAAATTCCTTACATTCCTTACCAATATTATATGTTATTTTCATAAAATTATCAATATTTTTGTAAAAATCTATTAAAAATGTTTAAAATGTGTTTTACTAATTTTATCAGTTGATTAGTCAAATTATTTTTTTAAAGCAAAAAGTGGGAGAAAAATTTTTCGTCAAAAAATAGGATTTTGGGGTCTGCCCCCAAAATCCTATTTGATATCTCTATATGATTTATACTTGTTAAATAATACTATTGAAATAACTATTAGTGATATAATTACTATCATCGCTATCACTTTAATTCCTGTGTTAGGTAGTTCATCCTTCGCAACAGTTGTATCTTTTGGCTTTTCTACTTCTGGCACTACAATAGTGTCTGTAACCTCTATTCCATTAACTGAAACTTTTCCATTTCCTTCATTTTCTACAACTACCCCATCTGTCACACCTTCTAGTTTTAAATCGCCTTCAAGTACTGTTATAGTTTCTCCTTTTTTCACATTAATTAATGCTTGCTTTATATTGTTATCATCTTGTTCTCCTGTATAATATGTTCCTTTTCCATTTGATGTAATCTTTAATTTTAAATTAGAGCTTATATATTTTGAATCAATTTCTTTGTTGCTTACTGCATTTTTTACATTTAATACACCAATAACATTATTACCTTTATAATCAAAGGCATACATGATTCGTTCAGTATCTGAATATACTGTTGCTCCATTTATTGTAGCGGCAGCATTCGAATCTTTATTGTTATTTACAACAACTGCGGCACTTTCAGTAACACCATCTTCATATCCGTTTTTTACATCATTACCATTTGCAGTTAAAGTTCCACCTGTGATATCTAAATGCCCACCTGCAGAATATACAGCCGTTGCACCAGTAATGTTTCCACCACTTATTGTAACATTTCCTTTACTTCTATTTTGTATTGCATTATTTCCTTCACTTTCTATTGTTCCACCTGTGATGTTTATTTTAGTATCATTGAATCCTTGGTTACTTCCATCATCAGATCTAGTCATTATAGTAGCAGAAGCCGATTTAATTGTTGCACCATCTTCTACCGTTAAAGTACCCTTCTCTAATACTATACCAAAACGTTCAGAAGATATTGTTCCCCCTGTTATTGTCAAATTTCCAGAAACAGCACCATCATTTGAACCATGACCGATTTCTATTACTCCCCATTTATTATCTTCCTTTGTTGATTTAAAAGTACCACCTGCTATTGTTACACTACCTTGTCTTACAAAAACAGCACAAACATCTATAACATTATTTATATTTCCATCTGAAAATTCAACTGTTCCTGTTTTTTCAGCACTATTATCTTTTATTGTTACATTTACTTTTGGATCATCTATTTTAAGCATAGCCTGATGATCAGTACTGAAAGACGAAGTTGTCTTAATACTGTGTCCATTTAAATCAAGTGT
Source organism: uncultured Clostridium sp. (assembly GCA_964479635.1). Classification (GTDB taxonomy): domain Bacteria; phylum Bacillota; class Clostridia; order TANB77; family CAG-508; genus CAG-452. The sequence goes on from CAYZMV010000080.1 coordinate 5,305, forward strand.
TATACTTTTTGAAATAGTTACTGTACTATTAATAGTATAATCTTGAGTTAATTTTACTTCATCTCCATCTGTTGCTGAGTTTATTAGTTTTGATAAAGCATCACCTTCAGCTACTTCTTCAGCACTTACTTGACTAAAAACTGAAAAAGATAAGCAAAGTGCTATTGCTAAAAGTGTGATTGTTAAGATTTTTTTCTTCATTTTAAATTTCTCCTTTCATTATTTTATATTATTATTATCTTATTTATATAATAAATATATACCACTTGTTAACAATATTACAATATACCATTTTTATATAAAATGCAATATTTTTTATAAATATTTTTTTATATAAAAATTTTTGG
>CAYZMV010000081.1:0-4660 GCA_964479635.1 uncultured Clostridium sp.
CTTCAAAAGTATAGGATAATTAACTTTTGTTTTTATTATACTAATGAAAACAATTTAAATATATGATATACTATCCAATCCATTCCATTAAATACTGCATTAAATATTGGGTTTAATATTACTGATGATAAACCTGTTATAAAAAGTATTACAAATATTATATAAAATATTTGCTCATATTTATAAAACCATTCTTTTGCTTTATATGGTAAAAAATGCATTAATACTTTTGAACCATCAAGTGGTGGAAGTGGTACTAAATTAAATACTCCAAGTCCTATGTTTATATGTACTGTATATGATATTACTTGTTCTATTACTTGTTGCCACATAATAGAAAGTCCTGATAAAGCATTTGTTACAACAAATAATACATAATATATTATTAAAAATACAAATGCCAATATAAAATTCATTATTGGACCCGCTGCTGCAACTATTGCTTCCGCTTTCGATAATGAATATTTACCATTAAAATTTCTTGGGTCAATTTGTACTGGTTTTCCCCAACCAAATCCTGCAACAATTAAGAATACAAATCCTACTGGGTCTATATGATTAAATGGATTTAAACTAAGTCTTCCCTGAAGTCTTGGTGTATCATCTCCTAATTTAGTTGCTGCCCACGCGTGGGCAAATTCGTGAAATGTAAGTGCAATTAAAACCCCCGGTATTGTTAATAATAAGCTTAATATACCATCAGTTCCAAGTCTTATTAACCCTAATCCTAATACCACTATTAAAATAATAGTAAGTGTTTTTTTATCAAACATACGGCTCTCCTTTATATTATATTTACCAAATTAAATTCGTTAAATACTATACCATACTTTATTAAAAATATCAATTACTTATATATATGTTTTTGTCTTAAAAATATAGTAAAAAAATCTTTTTAATGTTATAATATTTTATGTCGTTTTTTAATGTAAAGAAGGTGTTTTATATATGTATAATTTAGTTTTATTTGCCTCACGGAAACGGTACTACTCTTCAAAGTGTTATTGACAATATAAATAATGGAACATTAAAAGCACAAATAAATTTAGTTGTTTCTGATAATAAAAATGCTTTTGCTCTTGAAAGGGCTAAACAAAATAATATTCCTATTTACGTCATAAAAAATAAATCTGCAGAGGAAATAGATATAGAATTGGAAAATGTTCTTGAAAATTATGATATAGATTTGATAGTTTTAGTTGGATATTTAAAAATGATAGGGAAAAGATTATTAAATAAGTATACTATCATTAATACGCATCCTTCTCTTCTTCCTAAATTTGGTGGAAAAGGTATGTATGGTATGAATGTTCATAGAGCAGTAATTAATGCTAAAGAAAAAATTAGTGGTCCTACAGTTCATTTTGTTAATGATAAATATGATGAGGGAAATATTATTTCTCAAACAATAGTACAATTAGAACCTAATGAAACTCCAGAAAGTTTATCTGCTAAAGTTCAAGCCGTTGAAAAAATACAGCTTATAGATGTTTTAAAAAAATTTATTGCAAATAAACTTTCTTGCTTTTCTAAATATGTGCCATAAATGAATATACTTCTTCATTAATTGGATTTTCTTTTAAGTTAGAATATGTTGCAAAAATAATGCTATTCTCTGGAAGTTTATTAATATATGATTTTTTATATTTAAGCAGTTCAATAAATTTTCTTTGTTCTTCTTCTGGTATTTTATTTATATCCTTTATTATTAAAACTGGAATATGTAACTTGCTACTTTCCATTAATTTATTATACCATTCTGGAGCAACATACTCTAAATTATCAAAATGACCCATTAGTTCCTCATTAGAACAATCAGAATTAATCACAACAGCTCCCCTTTGAATTATACTCTCTGGTATTTCTTCTATTAACACTGTTGCTTTTCTTGCTTTTATATATTCACCTAATAAATCAACTTGTTCTTTATTAATCATTATTTTCTCCTTTTTTAGTATTTATTGCTTCATCTTGAGAGTTCTTCGTCATTTTTTTCTTGTTCTTGCATAATGATTTCTTGTAATTGTTCTAGTCTTTCTTCATTTCCAACAGCCCATAGAGTATCAAACGTTTTGCATAGTTCTGGTCCAAGTTTTTTTACAAATTCTCTTACCTGAGGCATATTTTCACTTCCCACTGACACTAATCCAGATACTGTTGCTAACTTTCTTCCTAAATCCATTTCTCCTATTTTTTGTTGTGTATAATTTCCCTTTAGTACATCATCAATAGTTATTGTTGGTTGCTTACAAAAGTATGTAAAATCTCTTGCTACATCTTCGCCTATTATTGCTTTTAATGTATTAGGATTATTTGTTTCATATAGCATATCTGATGCCATTTCCCATCTTCTTGGATCTGCATATGGTTTTTGATGCTTTCCATTGTATGATGTTCTTAATGCTTCATCACCTTTATAACTTATATATGCAATTACGGCTGGGTGTATTTTATGTGTCATTGCCCACTTAAGCCAATTTTCTGTATTTGTTTCTATATTTATATGTGCAAATCTATCATATATTGGCTCTGGTATACTACTTGTTGCTGATGAATCTTCTCTTTCATCTCCTGCAACTACTACTCTTGCATTTTCTGGCAAACTCCATCTTCCTGCTACTGTTCTATCTAATGCTATTTTATAAGCCTTCTCTTGTATCATAGGCGATGCATTCGTTAACTCTTCTAAAAATAATATATGTGGCTTGTCTGGTTCTTCTTCACATTCTATTTCTAATTCATTTAACCACGCTGGTTTTATAGCTACCGCTTTTTCATCATCTTTTCCTGTTGGTCCATATAATAATTCTGGATTTAAATGGCTTAAGTTCAATTCTATAAAGTCTGGATCTAGCTGTCTTACTCTATCACTTTTTCCACATCCATATTTTCCGTGTAAAAATATTGGTACATTGGCTTGTAGTACTTCTGGAATTGTGCCTTTTTCAGATGCTTCCGAAAAATCTAAATTATATGGATTTTTTGTTTGCTCTCCTATATCCCTTGACTGCATCAAATCTCTTGAAAAAAATTCATCCAAAAATTTTTTCATTTCTGTATTATCAAAATGTTTTGTATCGTACTTATGCATATCATTGAATTGCACTCCAGCGAAAATTATTTTATCTGTTATCATAACTTTTTCTTTTTCATCAACCAACCACTTAACTGGAGAAACTTCAACCCAAACATAATCTCCATCTTTGTATTGCTCACCATTTGAAAGTTTTGGCCTTACAGAACGATCAGTTGCAAAATTTGCTTTAACTCTAACATATCTTTTTCCATTATGTTCATATTCTTGATAAGTTTGTCTCTGAAATGGGGTATCATACTCATTAACAGGAGTCGAATCTGTTGTATAACTATTTCCTGTTGTTGAGATGTTTCCACTTTTATATATCTTTTCTAATATTCCCTGCATATCTTTTGACACTGCTCTTTGTGGATAATACCCATATTCTACTTCCAAAATACCATCTTCTGCTTTTTTTGCTACCTCTTCATTCGATGGGATTGAGTCAGCCGAAGTAAATGGTAAAACTGGACGAGCCCCATACGAACGTGCTCCAGCCCAAAAATTACGCAAATAGCCACTAGCTCCAACAATGCGCATATCGTTAGTTCCATCTTCAGTTCTTGTCCAATAATAACCGGTTCTATTTTCTAAAGCATTGTCATTATGAACATAATTATTTGATACACCTCCACCTAATAAAATAGAAAAATCAGTTATTACTGCTTGTGCTCCTCGTTTTTTAAATATATCTAATTTACTAGGTCCCCAGCATTGATCTTCTGTTAAAAGGGTTAAATCACTCATAAATTATCCTCCTTGTTATATACAATTTGTATTCCTAAAATTTATTAGTTTTCTCATCTGTTTTATACCAAAGGTTTCATCGTTGGAAACAAAAGTACATCTCTTATTGATGCTGAGTCTGTAAGTAACATTATAAGTCTATCTACACCAATTCCAAGTCCCCCTGTTGGTGGCATACCATATTCTAGGGCTTGAATAAAATCTTCATCCATATCGTTTGCCTCTTCATTTCCATCTGCTTTTTGTTTTACCTGATCTAAAAATCTTTCATATTGGTCTATTGGATCATTTAATTCTGAATAAGCATTTCCATATTCTCTTCCACCTATAAAAATTTCGAACCTTTCTACAAGTCTTGGGTCAGATGGTTTCCTTTTTGTAAGTGGTGATATTTCCACTGGATAATCATATACAAATGTTGGCTGTATTAATGTTTCTTCCACTTTTTCTTCAAATACTAAATTGATTACATTTCCTCTTGAAAGTGATTCTTCCACTTCTATTCCTAATTTTTCTGCAGCACTTACTGCATCTTTATCTGATTCTATTGTATTGAAATCTACTCCCGTTACTTCTTTTATTGCATCTATCATAGTAATTCTCTTCCAACTTGGCGTTAAGTCTATTGGTGTTCCCTGATATGTTATTTTTGTTGTTCCAAGAACATTTTGTGCAACCGTAGATATTATTTCTTCTGATATATTCATCATATCATTATAATCTTCGTATGCTGAATATAATTCTATACTTGTAAATTCAGGATTATGCTTTATTGATATTCCTTCATTTCTAAACATTCTACCAAGTTCATATACTTTATCAAATCCACCAACTATT
>CAYZMV010000081.1:4670-5593 GCA_964479635.1 uncultured Clostridium sp.
TTAAATATAACTCATTTGCTATTCTTAAATACATATCCATATCTAATGTGTTGTGATGTGTTATAAATGGTTTTGCTGCAGCTCCTCCTGCTATTGTATTTAATATAGGAGTATCTACCTCTACATATCCTTTTTTATCTAAGATGTTTTTTATTTCTTTTATTATTTTACTTCTAATTATAAATGTTTCTTTTACTTCTGGATTCATTATTAAATCTACATATCTTTGTCTGTATCTTAATTCTGTATCTTTCAATCCGTGAAATTTTTCTGGAAGTGGTCTTAAAGATTTTGTAAGAAGTACTTCTTCTTTTGCGTGTACAGATATTTCTTCTGTTCTTGTTTTGAATACAAAACCTTTTATTCCAATAATATCTCCTATGTCATACGTTTTGAAAGCCGAATAGCTTTCTTCTCCTAAATCATTTATGCTAACATAACTTTGAATTTTTCCTGCTGAATCTTGTATAGTGCAAAAAGAGGCTTTTCCCATAATTCTTTTTGCCATAATTCTACCTGCCACGGAAACATCTTTACCTTCTAATTCATCATAATTCTCTTTAATTTCACTACTTAAATGTGTTCTATTGTATTTTGTTATTTTAAAAGGATCTTTCCCTTGTTTCTGTAGTTCTTTTAGTTTTTCTTTTCTAATTGCTATCAAATGATTTTCATCAAATTCTTCTTGGTTATTAAAATTATTCTCTGCCATATTTTAAAACTCCCTTCTAATTTGCGTTAACATTATATAATAAAAAATGGAAATTGTAAATATTTAGATGTGTAAAAGCCATAAGAAAAGGCTAGGGGATAAATTTACAGACTTCCTAGTCTTTTAAAAAAGTTTATGGTGACCCGTACGGGAATTGAACCCATGATTCAGCCTTGAGAGGGCTGCGTCTTAACCGCTTGACCAAGGGGCC
>CAYZMV010000082.1:0-5590 GCA_964479635.1 uncultured Clostridium sp.
CACAAGACTCTGCAGCATATACACTTTTAAAAGAACAATTAGAAGAAGTAATGAGCACACTAACACCAAGAGAAGCAAAGGTATTGAAATTAAGATTTGGTCTAGAAGATGGAAAAGCAAGAACTCTTGAAGAAGTAGGACGTGAATTTATGGTAACACGTGAAAGAATAAGACAAATAGAAGCAAAAGCATTAAGAAAATTAAGACACCCAAGTAGGAGTAAAAAACTCAAAGATTATATGAATTAACAAAAATTCAACAAAAGAGGGGAGAGATCCCTTTGTTGAATTTTCAAAATAGGTTTAATATTTGACAAATTATGTTATCTATGATAAAATAAACATAGATTTATGAGTTCATATAAGAGGGGTGCAAATAGATGGAAAATACAAAAAAAAGAAATATTTTTTCCAACATTATTAATAAAATAAAAAAGTTAGATGAAGAATTGGGTGTAGATATACCAGATAATAATAAAGATCTTACTGAAGCGGAAAAAGCAGAATTAGAAATGATTGAGAAAAGCGATCACGTGGAAGAAATAGTAAAAAAATATAATGAAAACGATTTGCGAAACAGATTAAAAGAAGAACGTAAAAGTTATGATAAATCAAAAACACAAGAAATAAAAGAAAATAAAGAAAGAGAAGGAAAAGAAGAGAAGGAAAGAGATTAAAATTAAATAAAAAAACAGAAAACTTATTAAATTTTCTGTTTTTTATTGACAAAATTGGTTAAACTTATTATAATAATACAAGTTTCAGATGGCGAAGTAGCTCAGTTGGCTAGAGCAACCGGTTCATACCCGGTAGGTCATGTGTTCGAATCACATCTTCGCTACCAAAAATTTAAAAAGTTATTCAAGATAGTATGTTTCAAAAACTTGAGACATACTATTTTAATGCACATTGGGGGCGTAAAAGATGTGCGATTTATAGCCGAGTTGCAATATTTTTAATCTCTAACATTAAAATAAGTAAATAAAAATGCAAAACATATTGCAAAAATGGTTATAATTACATTATAATATAATTATATTGCTTTACAAAGGAGGAACAAGGTTAACTATGAAAGATTTAAAAAAAGAAAATGGTGCTATAACTATGATAACAGTAGTATCAGTATTATTATTAATTTCATTTTTAATGGGTGCATATATATTAGTAGCAAATAAAGTAAAAACACAAAAAGAAATGGTAAGTGAAACAAAAGAAATATATGAAAGTTCTTCTTCAATGGACGAAGTATATAATTCATATATTAGTAATGATAATGTAATACCAATATATACAGCAGAGCAATTCTTACTTATAGGCAAAGATAAACCTAATGTAAATATAAATGGAAGATACTATAATTTTAAGAATGATGAAAATACTATATATATATTAATGAATGATTTAAAATTTAATGAAAGTGATTATACAGAGCAGATGAAAGATTGGAAGCCAATAGGAGACAATACAGATCTTAAAGCAAAATTTGAAGGAAAAAATCATAGTATTGAGATTACGTATGCTGATGGTGTAAAAGAATACAATCAAGAAAACAATTATGGCTCTTAAAATTCTATTAATGAATTTTTATATCGATTACTAATTGACTTTTTAAGTAAAAAATTATAAAATAACTGTATTGAATGAAATACAGTTATTTATTTTAGGAGGAAAGATATGGGAGAAGTTATAGTTATAACATCAGGGAAAGGTGGCGTTGGAAAGACTACTACAACAGCAAATCTCGGTTCTAGTCTTGCGGATGCTGGTAAAAAGGTAGTTTTAGTAGATACAGATATTGGCTTAAGAAACCTAGATGTTGTTATGGGATTAGAAAATAGAATAGTTTATGATATAGTAGATGTTGTAGAGGGAAAATGTAAATTAAGACAAGCATTAATAAAGGACAAGCGTTTTGAAGAATTATTCTTACTCCCAGCTGCTCAAACAAGAGATAAAACGGCTATAAATGAAGACCAAATGAAAGAATTAACAAAAACATTAAAAGATGATTTTGATTATATATTAATAGATTGTCCTGCAGGAATAGAACAGGGATTTAAAAATGCGATTGCAGGGGCGGATAGAGCGATTGTAGTAACAACTGCAGAGATATCTTCAATACGTGATGCAGATAGAATAATAGGGTTATTAGAAAGCTCTGAAATAAAAAATCCAGAATTGATAGTAAATAGAATAAGACCAGCTATGGTTAAAAAAGGCGAAATGATGGAAGTAGAAGATATTGTAGATTTATTATCTGTTGATTTAATTGGTGTAGTACCAGATGATGAATATATAATTACACAAACAAATAAAGGTGAACCAGTTATAAGAAATAAAAAAGCTCCATCAGGTAAGTCATATATAGAGATATCAAAAAGGATATTAGGAGAAAATATTGAAGTAACAATTCCGGGTAGAGAAAAGGGATTATGGGCAAAAATAAAGAGTTGGTTTAAAAAGAACTAATATTAGAGGTAATAACTAATTACTTCTAGAAAGGAAAATAAAATGTTTGAGAATATTGCAAATTTTTTTAGAAAATTAATGAAATCAGAACCAAAGCAAACACATAGCAAAGACACGGCAAAAGAAAGATTGCATTTAGTATTAATGCAAGATAGAGCAAATGTTTCTGCAGATTTCTTGGAATTAATGAAGCAAGAAATAATAGAAGTTATAAAAAAATATATCGAAGTAGATGAATCAGCAATAGATGTTAGACTTACAAATGAGATTGGCGAAGATGGAACTAAAGGGGCACCATCTCTTTATGCAAATATCCCAATTGTAAATATAAAAAATGATATTAAAGCATCAGTAAATAAAGAAAAAGATGATGATGTAAATAATAAAGAAGAAAACGAAGTAAATAATGAAACAAAAAAAGCTGATATAACAGAAACAAATAAGAATATTAAAGAAGAAAAGGAAGAAGATAAAGAAGAAAATAAAAAAACAAATGAAGAAAAGAAAGAAGAAAATACAAAGACAAATGAAGAGGGGAAAGAAGAAGAAAAGAAAGAAAATAAAAAAGAGCAAATAAAAGAAAATCAAGAAACAAATAAAGAGGAAAAAGAAAAAAGTGAAAAAATAAAAACAGAAGAAGCAAGTAATTAAATACTTGCTTCTAAAAATTATAGGGGAGTAAAAATGAATAAAAGAATACTAAAAAATACTGATTGGAGTATTTTAATATGTGTTTTGATATTAACAGTAATTGGATTAGTAGCTTTATATAGTGCAACAATAGATACTGATTTACTTGAATTTAAAAAACAATGTATATGGATATTAATTAGTATTCCAATAATGATAGGTGTGTTATTTATAGATTACAGCATATTTGCGAGAATTTCACCATATTTATATGTCATTTCAATAATATTATTAATAGCTGTATTGTTTACCAGTGCTGTAAATGGTGCTACTAGTTGGTTTAATATAGGATTTTTTGCATTTCAACCAGCAGAAATAGCAAAAGTTTTTGTTATACTATTTCTTAGTAGCGTTATAGTTCATATACAAAAAAAATCTAAAAAGGATATTAATAAACCATTAAACTTAGCTATGGTTATAGGTGTTGCATTAATACCTATTATCTTAATAATAATGCAACCAGATTATGGTACAGCTATGGCTTATATATTATCATTAATATTAATGCTATATGTAGCAGGAATTAATAAAAAATATATAATTGTTTCTTTTATGATCTTACTTGTATTAGTTCCTGTTATGTACTTTTTTATTTTACCCGATCACGCAAAAGCTAGAATAGATGTATATTTAAATCCTGATTTAGACCCGAGGGGATCTGGATATAATATTATACAATCTAAAATAGCAATAGGAGCCGGAAAACTTTTTGGTATGGGATTACTTAAAGGCACACAAACACATCTTGGCTTTTTATATCCCAAAACTACTGACTTTATATTTGCAATGATAGGAGAAGAATTAGGCTTTATAGTGTGTGGTTTAATAATTGTGGTATATGTAGTATTAATAACTAAAGCAATTAATATTGCAAAAACAGCAAGGGACGATTTAGGCTCATATATTGCTATTGGAATAGTGGGAATATTTTTATTCCACGTAGTAGAAAATATTGGTATGACAATCGGACTATTACCAATTACAGGTGTACCATTACCATTCGTTAGTTATGGAGGTACTTCTTTTGTAACTAATTTTATATTAATTGGACTATTATTAAATATTAGTGCAAGGAGTAAAAAAAATATCTTTACAAAATAATGCAAAGATTTTCATTATTTTGAAGGAAGAGGATAAAAGTATGTATATACACAAATTGAAAATAGGGAATGTAGAATTAGAAAATAATATATTACTTGCTCCAATGGCAGGAATAACTGATTTACCATTTAGAATAATATGTAAAAAGTATAGTAACCCCGGATTAGTCTGTACAGAAATGCTGAGCAGTAGAGCATTATTTTATAATGATGAAAAAACTAGAAAGCTAATGAATATAGAAGGTGAAAAAAGACCAATTTCGTTTCAAATATTCGGAAGTAATCCTGAAATAATGGGAGAAAGTGCAAAAATTGTTTCAGAATATGCAGATATAATTGATATAAATATGGGATGCCCTGCACCCAAAATAGTGAAAAATGGTGATGGAAGTAAACTATTGCAAAATCCTAAGTTAGTAAAAGAAATAGTAAAAGAAGTAGTAAAAAATACTAATAAACCTGTAACTGTAAAAATAAGAAAAGGTTGGGATAGTAATAATATAAATGCAGTAGAAATAGCAAAAATAATTGAAGATGCAGGAGCATCTGCAATTACTGTGCACAGTAGAACACGAGATGAGTATTATTCAGGACATATTGATTTGGATATTATAAAAAAGGTAAAAGAAAGTGTAAATATTCGTGTAATAGGAAATGGAGATATAAGAACTGCAGATGATGCTAAAAAAATGTTTGAATATACAGGAGTAGATGGAATAATGATAGGCAGAGCAATGCTTGGGCAACCGTGGAAGATTAATGAAATAAAAAACATATTAAGTGATAAAAACATAGATGAAATTTCTAATGAAAAGAGATTATCAATTATAAAAGAGCATTTACAATTAGCATTAGCAGAAAAGGGAGAATATATTGCTATAAGAGAAATGAGAAAACATATATGTTGGTACATAAAAAATTTAAAAGACTCTAGTAAAATGAGAGAAAAAGTAAATAAAATAGAAGATGCAAAGGAATTATTAACTTGTCTGGAAGAATATTTTAATAATATATGAATAAATTAAAAGAAGAATAGCAAATAGCTATTCTTCTTTTATTATATAATAGAAAATTCTAGGGATTTTCTGATTTTAAAGGAGTGAATAATTTGAAAATAAAAGTTAAAATGACAAGAATAATCATAATTTCAATAATTATAATTATCGCAATTATCAGTGTATTTTTTATAAAAAGCAATTATAAAAAATTAAAAATTGGAAATAATATGAGTAATAAATCAGCTGATGAAATTGAAAAATATATTTTAGATATTAATTCTTATGAGCTAACATCTAACATTACAGTTGAATCAAATAAAAATACAAATGTATA
>CAYZMV010000083.1:0-5412 GCA_964479635.1 uncultured Clostridium sp.
AAAAAGTTAAGAATAGAAGATGCACTTTCTGCAACAAAAGCAGCAGTTGAAGAAGGAATTGTTGCAGGTGGTGGAACAGCACTTGTAAATGTAGTTCCAAAGGTAGAAAAGGTACTAGAAACATTAAGCGAAGATGAAAAAATAGGAGCAAAAATAGTATTGAGGGCATTGGAAGAACCAGTAAGACAAATTGCAGCAAATGCAGGCCTTGAAGGTGCTGTTATATTAGAAAAGATAAAATCAAGTAAAGTTGGAATTGGATTTAATGTAGCAAAAGAAGAATATGTAGATATGAAACAAGCAGGAATTGTAGATCCAACTAAGGTAACTAGAAGTGCTCTTCAAAATGCTGCAAGTATAGCATCTATGATACTTACAACAGAAAGCGTAGTAACAGAAAAGAAAGAAAAAGAAAATAATTGCAATCATGGAAATGCGGGAGTACCAGAAGGAATGGACGGAATGTATTAAATTAGAGATTAGAGGTTAGAGATTAGAGATTAGTATGCTTTGGTTATAAAGTTTTACTAAAATACGATAATTTAATATATTTGAATAATGTGTTGACATATAGTTTTTGATATATTATACTCATAGTGTGCAAGTGATTATGAGGTGATAATATGATTACAGATAAATCTGGAAAAATATTTGACGATAGACGAAAAGAAGATAGGCGAAAAGCAGAAAGAAGAGAGAAAGACATAAAGGTAAATGAAGAAAGACGAAAAGGTGAAAGACGAAAGGGCGAAAGAAGAAAAAACAAATAAAGGATAGTTTAAATACTATCCTTTATTTTATGCATTTTAGCAACATCCATTATTATTGTTTCCACAACAACAGCATATTAATAGTATAAGGATTATAATCCAGCAACAATCTCCACCGAATCCGAATCCGCATCCGCATCCTCCTCTGTTTTCTGGCATAGTGTTCACCTCCTCGGAAAATTAAGTATTTTAAATATTCATTTGTATGTCATAATATATAGTATTCAATTTAAAAAAATGTGTTACTAGTATGCAACTTTGATTGACAAGTGTGCAAAAAACTGGTATAATTATTAAAGTTAAGACCTAATATTTAGGTAAGTATGAGATTTTTGTATATATTGTAATAATGATTCGGAAAATAATATTATTAGAGAAATAATATTAAGAAAATGTATAGGGTATATACATTTTTACATAAGATAATTTTATGATGATTTAAAAATGAAATATATGAAGTAAAAGAATCATTAGTTTAATTATTAAACTATTTTTTTATTGCAAAAGGAGAAGCGAAATTTTTATTATGCAATAAAAAAATGCTACAATCGTTATTGCCTTTAAGATATGAGATTATACAAAAGTTATATAGAGGGGAGATATAATGGAAGAAAAATTAAACAAAGATGTTCTGAATAAGAGCATTATTGAAAAAACAAAGAAGAGAAGTTATAGACCGAGAAGCAAAAAAACAACTCAAACTAAAGAAACAAGTATTGAACAAGTTAAATTTAAAAAGGAAAATTTAAAAATTATTCCACTTGGAGGATTACTAGAAATTGGTAAAAATATTACGGTATTTGAATATGGAAATGATATTGTGTTAGTAGACTGTGGTTTAGCATTTCCAGAAGATGATATGCTTGGAATTGATTTAGTAATACCAGATTTATCTTATTTAGAGAAAAACAAAGAAAAAATAAGGGGATTAGTAATAACACATGGGCACGAAGATCATATAGGAGCTATACCATATTTATTAAAACAAATAAATGTACCAATATACGCAACCAAATTAACAATAGGACTAATTGAAAACAAATTGGAAGAACATAAACTATTGAGAAGTACAAAACTAAAAGTAGTAAATCCAGGACAAACAATTTCGTTGGGTTCAATGAAAGTAGAATTTATAAGAATAACACACAGTATACCAGATGCGTGTGCTCTTGCGATTCATACACCAGTAGGAACTATAGTACACACAGGAGATTTTAAAATAGATTATACACCTATTGACGGGGAAACAATAGATTTTGGAAGACTTGCAGCACTTGGAAATAAAGGAGTTTTGGCGCTTATGTCTGATAGTACAAACTCAGAAAGAAAAGGATATACTATGTCAGAAAGTACCGTGGGAGAAGTGCTAGACAAACTATTTATAAATTGTACAAAAAGAATTGTAGTTGCTACATTCTCATCAAATGTTCATAGAGTACAACAAATAGTTAACTCGGCTGTGAAGTATAAACGAAAAATTGCAATATGTGGTAGAAGTATGATTAATATGATAGAAACCGCAAGAAAATTAGGGTATATAAAAGTACCTGACAATATATTTATAGATATTGATATGATTAAATCTTACCCTGATGACGAATTAGTTATAATTACCACAGGCAGTCAAGGTGAAACAATGTCTGCACTTACAAGAATGGCATCAGGAGAACACAAAAAAGTTCAAATAACACCAAATGATTTGATAATAATTTCTGCAAATCCAATACCGGGAAATGAAAATTCTGTATCAAAAGTAATTGATGATTTAATGAAAATAGGTGCAGAAGTAGTATATAATGCATTGGAAGATATACACGTTTCAGGTCACGCGTGTCAAGAAGAACAAAAATTGATGATTAGCCTAGTGAGACCAAAATATTTTATACCAGTTCACGGAGAATATAGGCAATTAATAGCACATAGCGAAACGGCAAAAAAAGTTGGAATAGATCCAGAAAATATATTTATTATGACGAATGGAAGAATATTAGAATTAAATGAGTATGATGCGAAACTTACAGGAACAGTGCCAGTCGGAAAAATAATGGTAGATGGCTTAGGTGTTGGAGATGTAGGAAATATTGTTTTAAGAGATAGACAGCGTTTATCACAAGATGGGTTAATAATAATAGTATTAACAATGGATTCTAACACAGGAACAGTTGTTGCAGGACCAGATGTACTTTCTAGAGGATTTGTTTATGTAAGAGAATCAGAAAATTTAATGGAAGATATAAAGCAATTATTAAGAGCAGAAATTTCAAAATTTGAAGAAAAACACATAACGGATTGGACTACAATAAAATTAATGTTAAGAGAAGAATTAAGAGACTATATTTATAAAAAAACCAAAAGAGATCCAATGATTTTACCAATAATAATGGAAGTATAGGATTTAGGGAACAAACCCAAAATCCTACTTTGAAAAACCCAAAAGAAACAAAAGAAGGGGAAAAACAAATGAACAAAAAAGAATTAAAAAGAAATGAAAAATTTAAAAACAAAAAATCTATGAAGAACTGCTCAAATCTAATCTCTAACCACCAACCTCTAATCTCTGACCACAATGGCATTACCCTCATAGCCTTAGTTATAACCATAATCGTAATGCTAATATTGGTAGGCGTAACAGTAACTGTGGCACTAAATGGAGGTTTATTTAATCAGGCAAAAGTCGCAACAAAAAATACAGAAGTAGAAAAGCAGAAAGAAAAAGAATTATCAAGAGGTAGAATAAAAATAGGAGATATATGGTACGATTCATACGAAGATTATATAAACAATACTCCATCAGAGAATCAAAGTGATGAACCAGCAAAATGGGAAGAAGGTGAAGATGGAAATATAATGTATGAAGGAAAAACATCGGGATTAAAAATAGGAGACTATGTAGATTATACACCAATACCAGCAACAACAACATATTCAAAAGACAAATTAGGAGAAAGTTATACTGGATATGATAATGCAGAAGATTTAACGACAGAAGATTTAAAATGGAGAATATTAGGCGTAGATAAAAATGGATGTTTAATACTTATAAGTAATAAGCCTACAAGTAAATTAATTTATTTTCAAAATGCAAAAGGATATAACAATGGCGTATATATACTAAATGATATATGTGCAACATTATATAGCAATATTGAATTAGGAATAAATGCAAGAAGTTTAACAATAGAAGATGTAGAAGCGGGATTTGATGCATCTGCAATAACAGCTAGAAATGATTATATGGTAAATGAAATACAATATAAACAACCGAAAACATATACAACTAACTTACAATATCCAGTACTTTATGCTGAAGAAAATGGCTCAGGAATAGGAGTAACAGAAGACAAAGTAAAAACAAACGGAATAGATGGAAGTGTAGCACATTATAATGCTAGTCAATTAACAGAAAAGCTTGAAAAGAAAGAAAGTTTTGCTGTAGGGATTGATGATGGAAAAGAAAACAAAACTCTCACCTGTACACAAACTTATTATTACTTATCTAGTCCAGCTTGTAAAGATAAAAATTTTTATGATATGATATTTAAAACTGGTACTGCCTATTGGCTTGCTTCACGATTTGTTTATTGCACATCAAGTTATGCTACTTTTGGTTTGCGTGGTGTCAGCGGTTCTAGCTTTGCATATTATAGTCGTGATTTATTTTATACAAGTGGAGGTTACGGTAGCAATAGTAATTTTCTTAGACCTGTGGTTTCTTTAGGGGCTAATTTCAAAGTTGAGCCTTGCGATGGTTTAAATGACTTAGAGAATCCACATAAGATTAAAGTAATAGACTCTTAAATTCTAGGAAATGTCAAAATAAAAAAAGAACAGAACAATTAGTACTGTATGCAGAAAATAAAATCAATATACAAGCATAATATAGAGAATAAGTAAATAATATGTAAATTAATATATAGTAAAAACGGTTTAAATTATTGTAAAAATAAAATGTTAAAATTATAATTAAAGAAAAAAGAAACAAAAGAGGAGGAAAAACAAATGAATAAAAAAGAATTAAAAAGAAATGAAAAATTTAAAAACAAAAAATCTATGAAGAACCGCTCAAATCTAATCTCTAATCTCTAGTATCTAGCTGTCAATTCAACAAATATACAGCTAGATTAAGTAATGCACACATTAGGGATCTAAAAGATGTGCACATCCAAAATATAGTTTTTTTATCACGATAAAACCTCCATATACTTTTTTAATACATTTTCTTGCTTGAATATTTTTGCATATTTGCTTAACTTTACTAAATTTTTATCTTTTCTTTTCATATATTCTTTCATTGCATTATTAAATACTTGCAAATCAATTTTGTTTCTATCTCGTAATATATCAATAATTGTTCTTTCTAAATCATATATCTTAATTGATGTTCCATCTTGTAATTTTAATTCTGTTTGTCCTATTTCAAAATATTCGCTTTTAGTATAGTGAGGGACAATTATTTCATCTTTTATTCGTATATTATTTTGAAAAGTTAAATCATATTTTAATGGTGTTCTGTCGGTCAAATGGTAAAAGTATAAAGCCGTATTATGTGAGTAAACTCCTGTTTTATATCTTTGACCTAATAAAAAGAAATCATTTACAGTTTTTCCTTTTTTGACATATACACCTTTTTCAAGTCTTTCTA
>CAYZMV010000084.1:0-482 GCA_964479635.1 uncultured Clostridium sp.
GTAATGTAGAAGTATGAACTGCGAGTAGTGGATGGTTGCTTAGGCCACTTAAAAAAAGCAAAATTAAATATAAACGCTGATAAAGAATTAGCATACGCT
The DNA here is from genome assembly GCA_964479635.1 of uncultured Clostridium sp. Taxonomy (GTDB): domain Bacteria; phylum Bacillota; class Clostridia; order TANB77; family CAG-508; genus CAG-452. The sequence continues at coordinate 100 of CAYZMV010000084.1, forward strand.
GCCTAATATTGGCGACGTCGTCTTACTATAAAGCCTACTGTTATAGATAAGGCGTCGATTAAAGTAGGAAACAAAATTATTTCTTGTCTTGGAAATAATGGGTAATAAAAAGACTACTTAATATTATTGTTTGTTTGCTAATGATAATATTAGGGAATCATAATAACAAACTACACTCGTAGATGTTTGTATGGAAAGGTTATTGGACGAGGGTTCAACTCCCTCCATCTCCACCAAAAAATGCTACAATCGTAATTAGCCTTTGAGATTTGCTCCTTTCAGTCGCAAACTTTAGATTGGCTAGAAGAAAAGATGACAAAGCCACTTAAATTAAAATATTCTCATTATTTCATTATATTTAGGTATTAATCCTTCTTTTTTAT
>CAYZMV010000084.1:492-5401 GCA_964479635.1 uncultured Clostridium sp.
AATATCTACGTTGTCGGCACCAAAAAACACAACAAAAAGTTGTGCTTTCATTTTTTTATATTATGTGATAAGATATCTATAAGCAAAATTAATGTGAGTTATAAAATTACAATAAAAAAATATATATATAGCAAAGAGGTGCACTAAAATAATGTTATTTAGAAATTCAAATGAAGTTGTTCCTTGTGGTATATTTTCAATAGGACATTTTATACTACTTGCGATAACAGTAATTTGTATAGCAATAGCACTAAAAAATACTATTCATTTAAGAAAAGATGAAGTAAAGAAAATTATTAGAAGAAGTACGATTGTCTTATGGATTTTAGAGATAATAAAAATTGTATTCAATATCATAAATTACGGATTCAAAGCAATAAATCAATATGTGCCACTATATTTTTGCAGTCTTGTATTATATGCAGGAATACTTAGTGGATACTGCAAAGGCAAATTAAAAAAAGCTGGAGACATCTTTTTATCTACTGGAGGAATTGTTGGAGGTGTAATATTTTTATTAGTACCACTTACATCTCTTACAAACTATCCTGCGATGCATTTTATAAGTATACATAGCTTTATATTACACGGAACAATGGTATATCTAGGATTATTAATGCTAATAACAAAATATGTAATACTTGAAAAAAGTGATATTGCATACTATTTTACAACAATAATTATAATAAGTGGTATAGCATACATTATAAATTTAATATTTGGTAGTAATTTAATGTTTATATCACAAAATTATCCGGGTACTTTTATAGAAATAATATATAAATTATCAGGAAAACTATTTCCAATAGTAATGATAATGTGTCAAGCAACTTTGCCTTTCTATATTGTGTACATAATATACAAAAGAATAAGAAACAGGCAAATTAATGAAAACATTCTTCAAATCAGTGAAAAATCTGAAGAAGAAGAAATTTTTAATAATTAATTAAAAAAATTATAATTTAAATGGAGGATGAAATGGAAGAAAAAATAAGATCAAAATTTGTAGAATTATTTGGAGATAATGGAGACATTAAAGCGTATTTTGCTCCGGGAAGAGTAAATTTGATAGGAGAGCATACAGACTATAACGGAGGACACGTTTTTCCGTGTGCACTTACAATGGGAACATACGCTGTTGTAAGAAAAAGAGATGACAATAAAATAAGGCTATATTCAATGAACTTTGAAAAAATAGGAGTTGTAGAAAGCACCATAAATGATTTAACATATAAACAAGAAGAGGATTGGGTCAATTATCCTAAATCAATGATTTGGGCATTAAAAAGTGAAGGATATAATATAGATAAAGGATTTGACATATTGTATTATGGAACTATACCAAATGGAGTGGGACTTTCTTCATCGGCATCTATAGAAGTATTAACAGGATTTGTATTAAAAAATTTATTTAATTTAGATATTGATATGGTAAAATTAGCATTACTAGGGCAAAAGGCAGAAAATCAATATGTAGGCGTAAACTGTGGAATAATGGATCAATTTATAATAGCAAATGGAAAAGAGAATTGTGCAGTATTTTTAGACACAGCTAATTTACAATATGAGTATGCACCCGTAATATTAAAAGATGAAAAGATTGTCATAATGAACACTAACAAGAAAAGAGAACTTAGCGATTCTAAATATAATGAAAGAAGAGCGGAATGTGAGGAAGCACTAAAAGAATTGCAACAAAAACTGAACATTAAAACACTTGGAGAACTTACGGAAGAAGAATTTGAAAAGAACAAATATCTAATTAAAGATGAAAACAGAAAAAAAAGAGCAAAACACGCTGTATATGAAAATCAAAGAACAATAAAAGCTGTGAAAGCATTAAAAGAAAATAAAATAGATTTATTAGGAAAATTAATGATAGAATCACACAATTCATTAAGGGACGATTACGAAGTAACGGGAAAAGAATTAGATACATTAGTAAAAGAAAGCTTAAAACAAGATGGCGTAATTGGTGCTAGAATGACGGGAGCAGGTTTTGGAGGTTGTGCAGTAAGTATAGTAAAAAAAGATAAAGTACAAGACTTTATAAAAAACGTAGGAAAAGAATACAAAGACGAAATTGGTTATAATGCAGACTTTTATGCTGTTGAAATTGGCGGAGGTCCAAGGGCCTTATAAAGATTAATGCAAGAAACGAGTATGCCTCGTTTCTTGTATAGGAAAAAATCGACTTTTAGTATGGCACAACGTAAGATTTTCCGCTATTTTGTCGATTTTGGGCACACGAAAGTTATTTACAAAGTTTGAAAAATGGTATTTAATATAAATGGATATATCTTAAAAATTTAAATCTACTAATTTTTAATATCTATAGGTATAATAAAACAAATTATGAATTTTTTTATCAGATAATTTGAATTTCAAAAAAACATCTTAATTATGTTTGTTAATTGTGGCCAAAATATTGCAAAATCAAATTATATTATGTTAAAATAAGGAGGAAGTAAATATTGGACAAAAATTTATTAAATATAGAAAATATAAAAAAATGCATATTAAAGAGAAATGTAATTTGGACAAGACATTGCTTAAACAGAATAAATCAAAGGAATATATTAATAGTAGATATAAAAACTGCAATAAATAATGGAAAAATTATTGAATACTATTATGAAGATTATCCATATCCTAGTTGTTTAATTATAGGGAAAGACACAAATAATAATATAATACATATAGTATGTGGAATGAATGATAATTTAGTTTTTATCATAACAGCCTATCATCCAGATATTGATGAATGGCAAGAAGATATGAAAACAAGGAGGAAGGAAAAGTGAATTGCTTTAAATGTGAAGGAAAATTAATAGAAAAAAAAGTGAATTATATGGTAGATTTAGAAAGCACAATCATTATTATAAAGGGTGTTCCAGCAAGAGTATGTATTCAATGTGGAGAACAGTATTTTGATGATGAGACATCGGAAAACATTGAAAATATAGTAAATAAATTAAAAGATTTATCAACAGAAGTAACTATTATAAATTACAAAGAAAATGTTGCGTAGTTATATATAAAGAAGGAATTAATATGAGTATTATAGGTATAGACATAGGAAGTTCAACGATTAAAATAATAGAATATAAAAACAACGAAATTATTAATAAATGCATTTCAGAAGATAAGAATTATGAATTAATTGTAGACAACTTTATAGCTAAGAATGATATTCGAAACATTGATAAGATTGTATTAACAGGTATAAATGCAAAAGAAATTGACACATCTAAATATAAAGTACCAGTAAAATTTGTAGAAGAATTTATAGCAATAGGTACAGGAGGATTGTATTTAACTAAAAAAGAAAAAGCAATTATTGCAAGTGTAGGTACAGGAACTGCCTTGATTAGAGCAGAGAATAAAGAATTTAAGCATTTAGGAGGAACCGGAGTAGGAGCAGGTACTTTAACAAATCTATGTAATAAATTTGCAGGAACTAAATCTTTCAATGAAATAATTGAATTATCTAAAAAAGGTGATTTAAGTAATGTAGATTTAAAAATTGCAGATTTAACTAATGAAAATATAAGCACTTTGCCACCAGAACTTACACTAGCAAATTTTGGAAAATTAAGTCAAAATGCTTCTAATGCAGATATAGTATTGGGATTAGTAAATATGGTATTTGAAGTAATAGGGATGATGACTGCATTTGCGAGTATGAATGATACTATAAAAGATATAGTTTTAATAGGCAATATTTTATTGATTCCAAAAGTGAAAGATATTTTAAAAGAAATAGAAAAAACACACTGCGTTTCCTTTACAGTACCTAATGATACACAATATGCTGTTATAATTGGTGCAATACAGAGTTTAAATAATTAAAAATTTATTAAATTTAACATTGACAAAGAATAACTTTTAATAGATAATTAAATATATTAAAAAGACTCAAGAAAAATTATTCAAAATACAAAGGAGGTACATACATAAATGTACATATTTAATAAGATTACGGTAAATCCACAACTACCTAAAAAAATAGAAAAACTATCTGAAATAGCAAATAATTTATGGTGGTCTTGGAATACAGAATTTTTAAAATTATTTAAAAAGATAGATATGGATTTATGGGAAAAAATAGGGAAAAACCCAGTTAAATTTCTAAAACAAGTTGACCAAGATAAATTAGAAGCAATAGCTGAAGACTCTAATTTTTTAAAAGAGTACAATAAAAACGTAGAAAATTTTGAAGGATATATGAATAGCAAAAATACTTGGTTTAATAAAACATATCCTGAAAACAAAAATGATTTAATAGCATACTTTTCAGCAGAGTATGGACTAGATGAAATACTTCCAATATATTCTGGTGGACTTGGTATTCTTTCAGGAGATCACTTAAAATCTTCAAGTGATTTAGGACTTCCTTTAGTAGCAATAGGATTATTATATAAAAATGGATATTTTCATCAAATAATAAATAACAATGGTATGCAAGAAACAGAGTATCACGATATAGAATTAAGCAACTTGCCAATAAATCCTGTAAAAAAAGAAACAGGCGAGGATTTAATAATATCAGTTAAAATGCCTAATTCAAAACTTTATTTAAAAGTATGGAAAATATTAGTTGGTAGAGTTAATTTATATTTATTAGATTCAGATATAGAAGAAAACAATGCAGAATATAGAAGAATAACTTTGCGACTTTATGGTGGCGACCAAGAAATGAGAATACAACAAGAAATAGTTTTAGGAATTGGCGGTGTTACTTTGCTAAAAGAATTAGGGCTTAATCCAACTATTTACCATATGAATGAGGGACATTCATCTTTTTTAGTATTAGAATTAATAAAAAATGTAATGGACGAAAAAAAAGTATCGTTTAATATAGCAAAAGATATTGTTACAGCAAAAACAGTATTTACAACACATACTC
>CAYZMV010000085.1:0-5265 GCA_964479635.1 uncultured Clostridium sp.
ATTCTGATAAAGAGTTTGCTCTTTGGTCAAATTGTCCTGGCAAAAATTCTACACCAAATACTTTGTCTTCTTTTTTAAATGGATATTCCTCTTCAAAGCATAAATCTACTTGAGGTTCAGAAAATACTGTGTTTTTTGCGTTTTCAAACACTTCTTTACTTATTCCTTCAACATCATATCTGTTTAGTATAATAATGTTATCTAAATTGTTTATTAAAAGATTTTCTTTTAAGTCTTCTAATAATTTTTTTGCTTCTATGTCAAATCCTGATTTCTTTTGTACATATATACGTTTAACCATTTTAACCTCCTCTAAAACAAATGAAAAACTTCGTTTTTGATTTGTTTTTTTATGCAAATTATAATTTATTCTATAATTATTTCTTTGCTTCCTTCTATTATTTCCCCAATTTCGTATGCTTCTTCTCCTGCTTGGTTTAATATGCTTATTGCTTTTTTTGCCTGGTCTGCTGGTACAACTGTTGCCATTCCTATTCCCATATTAAATGTGTTGTACATATCTCTTTCAGGGATGTTTCCTCTTGATTTTATTAATTTAAATATTGCTGGTACTTCATAAGAATTTTTGTTTATTTTTAGTGATACGCCTTCTCTTAGCATTCTTGGCATATTTTCGTAGAATCCTCCACCTGTTATGTGTGATATTCCTTTTACTTTTACTTCTTTCAATAATTTAAGTATTGGTTTTACATATATTTTCGTAGGTTTAAGTAAAGCCTCTCCTAATGTCATTCCTAATTCGTCTATATATTCGTTTAAGGTTTCTTTGTTTACGTTAAATATTTTTCTAATTAGTGAGAATCCATTTGAGTGAACTCCTGACGATTTAAGTCCTATTACTTTATCTCCTATTTCTATTGTTTTACTATCGATTATTTCCTTTTTATCCACCACTCCAACACAAAATCCTGCTAAGTCATATTCATCTTCTGAATAAAATCCTGGCATTTCTGCCGTTTCTCCGCCTATTAAGCTACAGTTTGCTTTTTTACATCCTTCTGCAACTCCTGCAACTATTGTGGCTACTTTTTCTGGTATATTTTTCCCTAGTGCTATGTAGTCTAAAAAGAACATTGGACTTGCTCCTGTGCATATTACATCATTTGCACACATTGCTACACAGTCTTCACCTATTGTGTCGTGCTTATCCATTAAAAAAGCCAATTTTAGTTTTGTTCCTACTCCATCTGTTCCGGATACTAAAATTGGTTCTTCCATTTGTTTAATTTGTGGTGCATAAAGTCCACCAAATCCACCTATGTCTGATATAACTGCATCTGTATATGTTGCTTGTACAGCTTTTTTCATAAGATGTACTGCTTTGTATCCTGCTGTAACGTCTACTCCTGCAGATTTATAACTTTCACTAAAACTTTTTTCCATTTACATCTCTCCTCTTATAATATATTTATAAGACATTTATCATTATATTATATAACGACATTTTTTTCAATGAAATTTTGCCATTATTTATGTTATTTTAATTTGCATTTATCCTAGCATCTTTATTTTCTATAAATTATACGGAAATTTATTACCCACATTCCAATTTTTTTAAGTCGTTCCAAAAGTCTATTTTTTTGGCTTCGTCTCTCAATAAGGCAGCTGGGTGAAATGTTGGTATATATTTTATTCCGTCTTTTTCAAACCATTTGCCCCTACTTGCTGTTATGCTATATTGTTCTCCTAGTATGTTTTTCAAGGCCACACTTCCTAGCAATACAATTATTTCTGGGTTTACCAATTTTATTTGAGTATCTAAATATTCTCTGCAAGCGAGTGCTTCATCTTTTTCTGGATTTCTATTGTTTGGAGGCCTACATTTTACTATATTTGCAATATATACTTCTTCTCTTTTTATTCCAATACCTTGAAATGCTTTATCCATAAGCTTTCCGGCTTTGCCTACAAATGGAATGCCCTGCATATCTTCATCTGCTCCCGGTCCTTCTCCTATGAACATTATTCTTGCATTCTTATTTCCTGTTCCTATAACTACATTATTTCTATTATTACATAATTTACATTTAGTGCAATTTTTACATTCATTTTCTAATTCTTCCCACGTTTGATACATATTTTACTTCCTTTTTCCTCATATTAAATTAAACAAATCAATGCTGTGTTTCTTCCTGCTTTTTTTCCTTCTTTTCTGTATGAATGAATTATATTGCTATTGCAAACTGTACAAATTTTACTGTCAACAATATTCTTTTCTACTATTCCTTCTTCTTTAAGTAAATTTTTATTAATTTCTACTGTGTCTATAAAATAACTTTTTGTTTCAGGTTTGTATTGTATTATATCATTTATATTTTTCATATAACTAAATTCTTTATAGAATATATCTCTTACATCTTGTTGTACTTCAAAATGACATTTTCTTATTGTTGGACCAATTACACATATTATCTCTTCTGGATTGCAATCGTATTTTTCTTTTAAAAATTTTATAGCCTTTTTTGCTATTTTTTTTGTTGTTCCCTGCCAACCTGAGTGGATATTTCCTATAATTTTTTTATTTTCATCAAATAAATATAAAGGTGTACAATCTGCAAATGATAAAGAAAGTATTATGTTTTTTTCTGTTGTTGTTAAACCATCTATATCTATAAATTCTTCATTAAAGATTCCGTGTTTGCTTATTTACTTCTTTTATATTATTTGTATGTGTTTGATATGGCCTTATTATATTGTTACTGTTTAATCCTAATAATTTGCATACTGATTTATAGTTATTGTCTGCTAAATCTTTTATATTTTTATATGTATCATTACTTCCAAAGTCAAGTGGTTTTAGTGTAAAGGTATGTTCCAAAATATTACTGTACTCCAATAATTTCTTAAATTTCAAAATTCTTATATCTTCGTTTTGAATAACAACAATTTCTTTGCTTTTTATCATTTGACTTTCTAATATTTCTTTTATGCTATTTATCTGTTTTTTTAGATTAGAACCGTCGTTATTGATGATTACATAGTTAGAATTTTTTATATAAAATTCATTGCTAGCTTGAGCTTGTATTCTGTTTTTTGCTATATTTTCGCTTATATTGTCTCTTTTGCAAATTCTTTTTATTTTTATATCTTCATCTGCAATTACTGATATTACCACATCACATAATTTATTTAATCCGCTTTCTATCAAAAGTGGAGCATCAATTATAACTGTTTTGTTGCTGTTTAAAGTTACTTTTCTTTTTATTTCATTCACTACATACTTAAATGTAAGTGAATTTAAACTTTCTCTTTTTTCAGTATTTGTAAATATTATATTTGCAAGTTTTGGTTTATCTATTTCGCCATTTTCTAATAAAATATCTTCGCTAAATTCTTTTACAATTTCTTTAAAATAAGCAGTATCTTTTTGGGACATTTCTTTTGCAATTTTATCTGCATCTATAATATTTGCATTGTATTCTTTTTGTAATAAACTACTTATTAATGTTTTTCCGCTTCCTGAATTTCCTGTTATACCAATTATCATAAAGCATCCTTCCCTTTTATAAATTGTTGTCTAGAGGTTAGAAGTTGTGCAATTTTTTAATGATTTTAACAATTCTGCTACTGCTTTTGGCACATATTTATCTATTTCAGCATTATTATTATATAAGTCCATAACTATACTAGATGACAAATATCCTAAATCTCCTGCTCTAAAGTAGCACGTGTCCATATTAGCCATTTTTTCATTTATTTCTGATATGTTTTCTTCGTATTCATAGTCTGTACCATTTCTTAATCCTCTAATTAAGATGTCTGCTTTGCACTTTTTTGCTTCATCAACCGTAAGCCCTTTATAAATAACTACATCTACATTATTTAATTTTTCTTCTTTTATTGTTTGTTGTATTGCTTCTTTCATTTTATTTTTGTCTATTCTTTCTTTTTTGTCTGCATTATGACCTATACCTACTATTACCTTTTCAAAACATTTTGAAGCTTTTTTTACTATTTGCAAGTGCCCATTTGTAAATGGATCAAACGATCCTGCATAAAATCCTACTACGCCCATAATTATTTCTCCTTTAATTCATCTAATATTTCTTCTTTTGGTTTGTTTTCTATATATAAGTAATTGTTTATTTTGGGATTAAATCCACAAATTGATTTATATGTACAATATTTACATATATCTGTTTTATTTTTTTTGTAATATGCTGGTTTAATATCAATATTTCCTTCTAGTATTTCTTTTGCAATTTGTTTGATTACTTTTTCTGCAGTTTGTTGTAGTATAGTAAATTCCTCTTTTGCAATTACATTTGATTTTGCCTTACTTAAATTGCCATATTTATCTATAAAAACTGGGAGACTACTTGATAGACCTCGCTCTAACGTTTTATCCATTCTTTTGATTATGTCTATATCTGCTAGAATCATTCCATTCATTTTGAATTTCTTTTTTATTTCTTCTTTTATTTCTTCATCCGATTTGTTTTTACTTGATTTTATAACTGGGTCAATTAGGCTAAAATATAGCATTCCTGCGGGTTGTGCATTTTCTTTTTTGCTAACACTATCTATGTATGTTATAAGCTGAATTTGTGTTCCTGTGATTAATTCGTTTAAGTCTATATTTTTGTCAGATGATTTATAATCTATAATTCTAATGTATTTACCGTTTTCAGTATTAAGCTCATCTAACCTGTCAATTTTACCTGTTATTTCTACATTGTCTATTTGCTTTTTAAATTCTAGTTCATTTCCTGCAATTTCAAAGTCTCCATTTTGAATTTGATATACAATATACTTTATTGATTGTAACACAACTTTTTTTAGTCTGTTTGTGAGTACTACGAATTTTGGCGTACTTGTAAAGATGTAGTTTTTACTTAAATGTAGTTCGTCTTCTATAATTTGATTTACTTCTTTTTCTATTTCTTCATCACTAATATTTTTAACATCTTTTATATTTTCAAAAAATATGTTTATTATATTATGCATAAATGATCCCGTGTCAATAGGTTTAATTTTTAGCTCTTCTTTTTCTTTTAATTTCAATCCGTATTTTAAGTGGAAAGAAAATGGGCATTTTCTATATTGTTCTAATCTTGATACACTGGTTTTGAGAGTATTACCATATAACCTTTTTATATTACTTTCTGATATTTTTTCAGCATATCTCTTATCTTCATATGCTTTTATGCTTTTTAGTAACTTCTCTTTCCATTCTTTATTTTTTACATACCAATTATATGTAGCTTTCCAAATGTCATCTACTTCTTCACCATTTTTTGAATT
>CAYZMV010000086.1:0-5227 GCA_964479635.1 uncultured Clostridium sp.
TCTGCATCTTCTTTTGCTTTGCTTTCAGCTTCTTTTATAAGTACTGCTTTTTCATCAGAAAGATTCTTATCCAATTTTTCTAATAACATCACTTTTGCATCTTCTTTAGATAATTTTGAAATTTCTTCTAACTTTTTTGTTTGTTCTTCGTAAATGTTCTCTAAATCTCTTGTCATTTTTTCATTAGCTTGATATCTTCTTTCTAAGTCTTTTTCTTTACGTTCTATGCCATCAGAACGTTTTTCTAAGTTTTCTTCTTTTTGTATTAATCTTTTTTCTTGTAGTCCTATTTCACTTCTTCTTTCTTTAATCTCTTCATCTAATTCATTTCTTGACTTCATAACCTCTTCTTTTGCTTTTAAAATTTCTTCTTTTTTTGCGTTTTCAGCTTCTTTTTGGGCATTCGCAATTATTCTTGATGCTTCGCTCTCTGCTCCTTTTATTTTAGATTCAGCTGTTTTTTTTCTTATTAACATACCTAATGGTAAAGATACAGCTGTTGAGATAAGAAAGGTGACTACTATTATTAATGCTTCACTCATAAAATAATGCACCTCTTTCTATTTAATTTTCAATGTTCAGATAAATATATATAACTAAATTAATTCTTTTTAGAATATATTTAAACTTTCTGTACGTTTATATTTTACCATTGATTATTAAACAATGTCAAGATAATTCTAAAATACTTATGTGAAGCATCTATAATATTTGTAAAAAAAAGATAGGCTAAACACTTGCCTATCTTTTTTTACAACAATATTGGTTGAATTTGTTCTCCTTCCAATGCTTTTAAAATGGTATCTAAAATATATTTTGGATCAAATACCAATGAACGTGGTTTTGTAATTGGATTATCCTGCCTAAATGGAACAAAATATATATGTTTTCTATTTAATAATTTTCCTATATTTTCAGCACTTCCGTGCGAGTCCATCATTTGTGGATACTCCTAACACCAAAGGATTTTCATTCCTTAGGTGCGATTTCGTAGCCATAAGAACTGGTGTATCTGTAATTCCATTTGCCATTTTCCCTATGGTATTTCCGTGAGCACGGAGCTATAACCATAATATCTGTTAGTTTCTTAGGACCTATTGGTTCAGCATCTTCTATTGTGTGAATAATTTTCTTACCTGTAATATTTTCTATTTTATCAATAAAATCTTTCGCCTTTCCAAATTTACTATCAATATTATAACTATTAAATGACATTATAGGTAAAACTTCTGCTCCCTCTTCTATGAACCTTGAAATTTGTGGAATTGTTTTTTCAAATGTACAGAAAGAACCAGTTAAGGCAAATCCTACCTTTTTCCCAACAAGCAACATTACTTCAAGTCCTCCCCTCTTATGTGTGTCCATATATTATATGATTTTATGTCCACATCTGTGAGTACCACAAAAAAGGAATTAACTATCTAAACCAATTTAAATCTGTATATTTCAATGCTTTATTTATATATTCTATCATCTTTTCTATTGACATATATTCTTTATTTTTCATAAACAATTACTCCTGTTTCTTTTATTTCTTTATCAATTAATGAATTTTCTATTATTTCATATTTTTCAAATCCATCGACCTCTTTTTGCAACTTTTCTTCTATTTGACAGATTAGTTTTAATAGCGCAAACCCTTTTAGTTGTGAATTGGTATCTATTATTAAATCTATATCGCTCTTTTTTGTAGCTTTTTTCTTTGCATAAGATCCAAATAGTATTACTTGATATACTGGCTTATCTCTTAAAAGTTCTTTTAATATTTTCTTGATTTCTTCGATTGTGTATATTTTATCGCTCATAATATCAACTCCTATTTTTACTTTATTATTAATATATCACAAATTTTAATAATTTCATAGTACGGTGTTATGCTCTCTTAGTCTTTTGACCTTATTAATATTAAAATTCCTTCTTTAATATTTACAACCACTTTTTCGTCTATTTGCTCATTGCTCACTCCTATACTATGACCTATTTTTAAAGTAGCATCTGATAATGGATATTTTAATCCTTTTAATGTAATTCCATTTACTTCAGTTGTTAAAGGTATTAAAGATATATATTTATATTTTTCATCTTTTTCTATTATTATTGATTTATTAATTAATTGAATTTCATTTCTACTATCTATAATTTTGCATTTTATATCTTTATCTAAACCTTCTTTTAATATATGTATATTTGCCAGTAAATGATCAATTCTAGTTCCGGTTCCTCCAATTATAATTATGTCTGTACTTTTTAGTTTCATTGCTAACTTAACTGCCATATGCGTATCTGTATAATCTTTTTCTGGATTTAATCTTATTATTTCTATATTTTTGTTACTTACATATTTATCTAATGTTTTTTTGTTTATTGAATCAAAATCACCGATTATATAATTTGGCATTACTCCAAATTTATCTAATGCTTGTAATCCCCCATCTGATGCTATAATATAATCAAAATTATTATTTAAGCAAATTTCATTAAAACATATTTGTTCGATATTTCCACCTGTAACAATTAATGTTTTTATCATTTCATTTTCCTTTCTATTTTTCTAGTATTATTGTAACTGGTCCATCATTTACCAAACTTACTTTCATTCTTGCACCAAATATGCCTTTTTGAACATTTTTTACTTTTCCCCTACACTTGTCCATAAAATATTCATATAATTCATTTGCAATATTTGGAGGGGCAGCATTTACAAAACTTGGTCTATTTCCCTTCTTGCAGTCCGCATATAATGTAAATTGTGAAACTATTAATAATTCTCCATCTATATCTTTTATAGATAAATTCATTTTATCGTTTTTATCTTTAAATATTCTTAAATTACATAACTTTTCAACTAAAAAATCTGCTTGTTCTTTTGTATCATCTTGTCCAGCTCCAAATAGAACTAAAAAGCCTTGTCCTATTTTACCTACTATTTTATTATCCACTTCTACTTTTGCCTCTAAAACTCTTTGTATTACTAATTTCATATTTTCCCCTCTTTTATTTTATTTCTATTTTGTATTCTATATCTTCCATAAAAGGATAAAGTTCTTTTAAATATTTTAATGTTATAATTTGAGTTTTAGGATGTGGTCCCTTACCATTAAAATTAACAACTTCTCTTGAATAACAGTTTTTATTTATTTTGCTTAATAAATATCTAGTTCCCATATAAGTATAAAATACTTGATACCCATCTCTTAAATCTTTCCACATTTGTTCAAAACTATAATCTTTGCACTCCATTTTTACTCCTCACAAATCATTTCTTTAAATTCTTGCTCTGATATTATTTTTATTCCCAAGCTTTCTGCTTTCGTGAGTTTGCTTCCCGCTTCTTCCCCTGCTAAAACATAATCTGTTTTTTTAGATACTGAGCTAGATGTTTTTCCTCCATAATTTTCTATTATTTTGCTTGCCTCATCTCTTGTGTATTCCTCAAGTGTTCCTGTTAATACAAATGTTTTTCCTTCAAATCTATTATCAGCATTTTCTTCTTCTTTTAAATTCATATTAACATTAACGTTCTTTAATTTATTGATTAAATCTATTGTTTGATCTTGTTTGAAAAATTCGTATATGCTTTGTGCAGTAATATCTCCTACATCGTCCGTTTCTACTAACTCTTCTAGCGATGCATTTATTAATCCATCTATACTTTTAAATTTTTTTGCTAGTGTTTTTGCAGATTTTGTTCCTATATGCCTTATACCTATTGCACAAATTAATTTATCTAAATCATTTTCTTTACTTTTCTCTATTGCGTCTATTAAATTTTTAGCAAATTTTTTTCCGTCTTTTTTTAGGCTTTCAATATTTTCCTGTTTTAAATAATATATATCTGCAATCGTTTCTATTAGTCCATTATTATATAGCTGTTCTACTATTTTTTCTCCTAGTCCTTCTATATTCATACCCTCTTTTGAGGCAAAATGAATTATATTTCTTAAATTTTGTGCTTTACATTCAACACCTATACATCTAACTGCAGATTCCCCTTCTTCTCTTATTGCAGGTGCTCCACATACTGGGCAAACTTTTGGCATTTCAAATTTTTTTTCTTTTCCCGTTCTTTTATCTTTTAACACTTTTACAACCTCTGGTATAACATCTCCTGCTTTTTGTATTAAAATATGGTCTCCTATTTTTAAATCCTTCTCTTTTATAAAATCCTCATTATGAAGAGTAGTTTTAGATATTTTTGAACCTGCTACAACAACTGGTTCTAATATTGCCATTGGAGTAATTACACCTGTTCTTCCAACATTGCACACTATATCTTTTAAGATTGTCTCCTTTTGCTCTGGTGGATATTTATATGCAATAGCCCATTTAGGTGTTTTAAATGTTGTTCCTATTTCTTCTCTTAAATTTAAATCATCAACTTTTATAACCGCTCCATCTATTCCAAAAGGGATTTCTTCTCTTGTTTTACCTATTTTTTCTACTTCTTTTATTGCATCTTCTATATTATTACATAATACTTTTATTGGATTTACATTGAACCCTAATTTTTCTAAATATATAAGTGATTCATAATGTGATTTAAATTTTATATCATCACTTTTTTGCACATTAAAAATATATATATCTAATGGTCTCGATTTAGTTATTGAACAATCTAAATGGCGAAGTGAACCTGCCGCTAAATTTCTAGCATAGTCAAGTATATTTTCATCCTCTTGTTTTTCATTCAATGCTTCAAAATCTTTTTTAGATATAAATACTTCCCCTCTTACTATTATATCTATATTTTCTTTTAATTCTTTTGGAATTGTTTTTATGGTATTTAGGTTGTCTGTAATATCTTCCCCTACTTGCCCATTTCCTCTTGTTGCACCTCTTACAAATTTGCCGTTTTCGTATTCTAAAGAAACAGATAAGCCATCTATTTTTGTTTCTACAACATACTTAATGTCATTACCAAATTTTTTCATTCTTTCGTCAAAACTATATAATTCCTCAAAGGAAAATACATCTTGCAAACTTTGAAGTGGAACAATATGTGTTACCTTTTCGAACCCCTCTTTAACAGTTCCTCCAACTTTTTGTGTTAGTGAATTTTTATCTATAAATTCAGGAAATTGTGTTTCCAAATTTTTAAGTTCATTCATCAGCATATCATATTCAAAATCTGATATTTCAGGATTATCGTCATCATAATATTTCTTTGCATAATATGCAGTCAGTTTATTTAATTCATCAATACGCTTTTTTGCTTTATCTTTATCCA
>CAYZMV010000087.1:0-5215 GCA_964479635.1 uncultured Clostridium sp.
ACAACTGCTATTTTAATTGCTTTTAGTATTTTCTTATTCATATTGTATCATCTCCCTTTTTTATTTTTCATTTTTGCACCTTAATATGAAAATCATTTTTATTCTACTTCTATTTTTATAATTTGTCAATAATCAAGAGTATCAAATTTTGGCATTTTACATAATAAGCCCGTATTACCAAAGTCTTGTGAAAAATTGACTAGGAGTAAAATACTTCTTTAGTGGTCTATTTCTTTAAATGATTTTACAATATCACTTGTTTCTGCATTAATGTAATATTCATATTCAAATTGTTGATAATTAAAATCAATTTCATATACTGTTTGATTATATTTATAATCCAATTCAATATTTATGTCATAAATATCATTTTGATTTATTTTTGCATCATCTAAAGCTTTCTTTAAAGCATCTTCTTTAGAAATATAATTGCTATTATTATTTGTTGTATTAGAATTATTATTGCTTAATTCTTCATTGTGATGATTATTGTCGTCGTTGTTATGATTGTTATTGGTTGGTTTTGTGGTATCATACTTATAACCATACAAATCCCTAATTTCTTCTTTTTCATCTTCAAATTCATTTATAAAAAGTACAATGAATCCTATCATTAATACAATTATTAATACTAATAATGTTATAACTACTATTAAAGCTTTATTTTTTTTCTCCATAATAAATTTCATCCCCTTTCTTATATTATTTGCAAACTACAGATGTTATTTTTATTAATTTTATCATAAGAGTAAATAATTATAAATAGATTTTTAAAATATTTGACGTATTTTAAAAATTTTTATAATAAAATTGTATTTATTGCCTTTAAAAATCTTAATAATAGTGTTATTATAGTATTGTCAAACATATTAAATGCAAAGTGAAAAGCAAGGAGGAAGAATTTATGATAGATAAAAATCTAAATCCTGATTTTTTAAATTCGTTTTTAGATTACAGCATTACTATATTAAATAAATCTCCAAACAGCATAAAAGAGTATAATTATGATCTTATCAATTTTTTGAAATTTATAAAAATACAATTTAAATTAACAAATGAAAAAGATTATTCTAAAATAGATGTAAGTGATTTAACATTGGATGTAATTAAAAAAATAACATTAGATGATATCCATAAATATATTTCATATATGGCAACAGAACTTAAAAGTAAACCTGCTACTCGTGCAAGAAAAGTATCCACAATAAGAATATTTTTTAAATATTTATCGCAAAAAGCAAAATTGATAGACTATAATCCTGCTCAAGATTTAGAAACTCCTAAACTTGGGAAACGTATTCCTAAATATTTATCACTTGATGAAAGTAAAAAACTTTTAGAAGTAGCTGGAAGTGATGAAAACAGAAATTCAGAAAGAGATTATGCAATAATTACGTTATTTTTAAATTGTGGAATGCGTTTATCAGAATTAGTTAATATAAATATCAAAGATATAGTGTTTAGTGAAGCAAAACTTAATGTTGTAGGTAAGGGTAATAAAGAACGTACTATTTATTTAAATAATGCTTGCGTATCAGCTATAAACAAGTATTTAGCAGTTAGACCTAAAGAAAGCATAAAGCACGATTCAAAAGATGCCCTATTTTTAAGCGAAAGGCGTGAGAGAATTAGTAATAGAACGGTTCAGCTAATAGTGAAAAAAGAACTTCTAAAAGCTGGATTGGATATAAATAAATATTCTGTGCATAAATTAAGACATACTGCAGCGACTTTAATGTATCAATATGGAAATGTAGATATTCGTGCACTTCAAGAATTGTTGGGTCACGAAAGCATTTCCACAACTGAAATATATACACACGTTGACAATAGTCAAATAAGAAATGCAGTTGAAAGCAATCCACTTGCAAATTTAAAGTAAAGGAGATTTAATTTTATGAATAATAAAGAAACTATTGTAATATTAGATTTTTATAGTCAATTCAATCAATTAATAGCAAGACGAGTTAGAGAGTGTAATGTGTATTCAGAAGTTTTACCTTATGATGTTTCGGTTGAAAGAATTAAAAAGATTAATCCAAAAGGAATAATTTTTACTGGTGGACCTGCAAGTGTTTATGAAGCGGATAGCCCAAGATGTGATAAAGAAATATTTAATTTAGGTATTCCAATTCTTCGGAATTTGCTATGGTATGCAATTTATGAGTTATTCTTTAGGAGGAAAAGTAGAAAAAGGAACTAAAAAAGAATATGGAGAAACAGAAGTAAATTTAGATACCTCTTCTCCACTTTTCGAAGGATTTCATAATAAAAATATTTGTTTAATGAGTCATACAGATTTAGTAAAAGACTTACCTGAGGGCTTTAAAGCGATTGCATCAACACCTAATTGTTCTATTGCGGGTATTGAAAATACGAAATTAAATTTTTATGGCATTCAATTTCATCCAGAAGTTAATAATACTGCAAATGGCACACAAATAATTAGAAACTTTTTATACAATATATGCAAATGCTCTGGATATTGGGTAATGTCTTCTTTTATTGAAGATTCAATTAAAAATTTAAGAGAAAAAATTGGAAATAAAAAAGTATTGCTTGCTTTATCTGGCGGTGTTGATTCTTCTGTTGCTGCAGTACTTCTTCATAAGGCTGTTGGAAAACAATTAACTTGTATATTTGTAGATCATGGACTTCTTCGTAAAAATGAAGGCGATGAAGTTGAAAATATTTTTAGAAATCAATTTGATATAAATTTGATAAGAGTAAATGCTGAGGAAAGATTTCTATCAAAACTTGCTGGGGTTACCGAACCAGAAAAGAAAAGAAAAATAATTGGTGAAGAATTTATAAGAGTATTTGAAGAAGAGGCTAAAAAAATTGGAACTGTAGACTTTTTAGCACAAGGAACAATCTATCCTGATGTTATAGAAAGTGGTAAAGGAAAGGCATCAGTAATCAAAAGCCATCACAATGTTGGTGGACTTCCTGAACATATAGACTTTAAAGAAATAATAGAACCATTACGAGATTTGTTTAAAGATGAAGTTAGAAAAACTGGCTTAGAATTAGGTATTCCTGAAATGTTAGTATTTAGGCAACCTTTCCCTCGGTCCTGGTCTTGCAATTAGAATTATTGGAGAAATAACAAAAGAAAAGCTTGATATATTAAAAGATGCAGATTATATATTTAGAGAGGAAATTGCAAAAGCTGGATTAGATAAAGAATTAAATCAATATTTTGCAGTTCTTACAAATTTAAAATCAGTTGGCGTTATGGGAGATTACAGAACTTATGATTATACATTGGCTTTAAGAAGTGTTTGTACTACTGATTTTATGACAGCAACTTGGGGCAAAATTCCTTATGAGATACTTGAGAAAGTGTCTTCTAGAATTGTAAATGAAGTAAAACATATAAATAGGGTTGTGTATGATATAACTTCAAAGCCACCTGCAACAATCGAATGGGAATAAAATAAAGATTTAGGGGACTCTGCCCCCTAAATCTTTATTTTTATGATTTATATGATTTGTCAATTTCTTTAAGCATTACATCGTGAGCTCCACCTTCTGAAATACTTACATCAGAAACCAATGTTAATCTTGCAACTTTGTGTAGTTCTGGTATTGTTGTCGCTCCACAGTTGCACATTGTAGATTTAATTTTTGCAATGGTAACAGTCAAGTTTTCTTTTAAAGAACCGGCATAAGGAATATATGAATCTACTCCTTCTTCAAAAGCAAGTTTGTCTTTTTCTTCTCCTCCTAAATCGTATCTTTGCCAATTCCTTGCTCTATTTGAACCTTCTCCCCAATATTCTTTAACATAATTATTACCTATTTTTACAACTCTTGTTGGACTTTCATCAAATCTTGCAAAATATCTTCCCATCATAACATAATCAGCACCCATTGCTAATGCTAAAGTTATATGATGATCATAAACTATTCCGCCATCTGAACAAACTGGAATATAAATTCCTGTCTCTTCATAATATTTATTCCTTTCATCCACTACTTCCATTAAAGCAGAAGCTTGTCCTCTACCTATACCCTTTGTTTCACGAGTTATACAAATAGAGCCTCCTCCTACTCCAACCTTTATAAAATCTGCTCCGGCATCTGCTAAATATCTAAATCCTTCTCTATCTACTACATTGCCGGCACCTATTTTTAAGTCTTCCCCATATTTTTTTCTTACAAAATCTATAGTATTTTTCTGCCATACTGAATATCCATCCGATGAATCCATACATAATATATCAACACCTGCATCTACTAAAGCAGGTATTCTTTCTTCGTAATCTCTGGTATTTATTCCTGCTCCTACTATGTATCTCTTATTTTCATCTAACAATGAGTTAGGATTATTTTTTCTATCTTCGTAATCCTTTCTAAATACTAAATATTTTAAATTTCCTTCTTTAGTAAGAATTGGCAGACAATTTATTTTCTTTTCCCATATTATATCATTTGCCTCTGATAAGCTAATTCCCTTTGGAGCCCAAATCACATTTTCTTTTTTAGTCATAAATTTATCAATCGGTTCATCTTGATTATCCCTTGATAATCTGTAATCTTTATTTGTTACTATTCCTAAGAATTTACCATTTGCAGTTCCATCATCTGTAATTATAACTGTTGAGTGTCCCGTTCTTTTGACTAGAGACAATACATCTTTTAAAGGTGTTCCTGATTTAACATTTGAATCACTTATAACAAAACCTGCTTTATGTTTTTTTACGTGATAAACCATTTCTGCTTGAGATTCTATTGATTGAGAACCATAAATAAAAGCAAGACCGCCTTCTCTTGCAAGTGCAATTCCCATTTTTTCTCCTGAAACCGATTGCATTATTGCAGATACCATAGGTATATTGGCATAATACTTTGCTTCTTCTCCTTTTTTAAATTTAACAAGTGGTGTTCTAAGTGATACATTTGCTGGTATACATTTCTCTGTAGTTAAATTTGGTAATAATAAAAATTCATTAAATGTTCTTGATATATCTGGTAATATTTTTGCCATTTTTAATTTCCCCCTTTCAAAATTTACATTAAATATATTTTGTACTCTCAGCTATTCTATTAATTGCGATTTAAAATTTCTATACATTATACAACAAATATTTATCAAATACAACAAAAACAGGAAAATTTCTTTTCCTGTTTTTATCCGAATATTTTATGCTCTTGGATGAGCCTTTTTATACACATCTTTCAAACTTTCATCTTGAAATTGCATATATAC
>CAYZMV010000088.1:0-5138 GCA_964479635.1 uncultured Clostridium sp.
GTTTGTTGTATCGCACTATGCATTTCTATTTCTGTAACGTACAAATCTGTAAAATCATTTTTTATTAAATATTCAGCATAAAATTTATTACCTTCCATCTCCACTAAGTAAATATAGTTATCCCCTTCAAATAGCTCTATATTTAGTTCTGGTATAGGCTCTTTTATTGGTTCGTCTAGAACTGTCAATACGTGATATTCACTTAAACTAAGCCTTCTCATTACATAATCTTCTGCCCTGGTAATAACTAAGCTATCATAAACATCTCCTTTTACTCTTAGCTCTTCTATATCTATTTCATATTCTTTTTTTTCGTCTGATGGATTACTTCTTGGTTGTTTATCTACTATAATTTTATATTTCATCTATGCTCCTCCTTTCGGACATAATAAAAAGAATGCCATTTCTGACATTCTTTTTTTGTTCAAGAAAGTTTAGGTAGGTTGACCTTCCTACATCTCCTAACTATGGGTGGCGGCTGCCTGTTCCGCCCTCAGAAACTTTCTTAATTATATTTTATGCTAATTATATTTTAACATACATTTATTTTTTTTTCAAGTTTTTATTCATATTTTTTAGCATAACCATTCTTTAAATAAATATTTTTCTTTCTTTCAGTCATAGTGAATAATGTTTTTGCAAACATAGTTCCTTTATTGCTTATTCTTACAGCAACTAATACAAACTCATTGTCTATTTTATACTCTTTTATATATTCTATTGAACCTTGATTAGGATTTTGTGCTACATATGTTGGATTTTTTATTATATTTTCTATATCTGCACCATACTTTTTATAATCTTCTGGATGTTGCCTTATCATATGCTCTATATTTGTATCTCCTATAAAAATTGGCAATTCTTTTTTGTATTCTAAACCTAATATTTTTATAACCTTTTTACTCACTTTCCCTATTTGTCTATTCATTTAATTTTCCTTTCTCGAACATTTACATTATATAATATTTTTTATCATTTTTCAACATTTAATTATTTTAGCCCTTCTGGTTAGGTTGTAAATTTGCTCTTGGATATAAATTTGTGCGTGGGTACAAATTATTTTCATAATTTTTATTTCCTTTTATTTCTAACTCTAATATATCTGCTTTTCCTGCATCTGTTATATGTAATTCTGTTACTCCTTCTATTTCTCGTTTGTAATCTATAGTGTGTGATACGGATTGTTTTAATCCTTCTATATCTTGTTCGTGTTGAGATAATTTTTTTTCATGTTCTGTTGTTTCTTCTGTTAATTGAGTTATTCTTAAATTTTCTTGATCTATTTGACTTTGAACTTTTCTATTAACAACTCTTTGTGAAGGAGTTTTAACGGTAGTTTCTTCTTTAGCCTTACATTGTATTTTGCTAGATATACTTGCTTTAAATTTTCCGCAATAAGAACTAGCTCCTTGGTATATTACATACTTTCCATCTATTAAAATTAAATCCCCAACATCTATAGCAGGGTCTATAATACTGTCTCCCTCAAAACTATATATTTCTAAATCTTTATATAAATCATAAATATTATCTATCTGTTCTTGGTCTACAATATACATATTTTCTTGACTAATATAAACTGTGTTATTGGTTTTATCGCCTTTTTCAAATAATTGAACACCATCATCATATCTAACACAACTAATTTTAAATTTTTCTCCCCATTTAAAGTTTGCAAAATATTTAAGTGGTAATTCAGTTATACTTTCTCCGATTGTTTTTATATACAATTTTCTATCTCGACCAATAACAGCAAATCCACCTGCCTGTTCCGCAATATAGCTTAAATAAGTTCTTGCAGAAATTGAATTGTCATATACCGCAATTTGTTTATTCATATTAAAAAAAGAAGTAGAGCCGTAATTCTACTTTTGCTTTTGAACATATGTCTTGTAATACAGTTAAAATAGTACAAGGATATTGTAGTTTGCTTCCATCATAATTAAATTCAAATTTAATCATGTCATCTAATAATTTTAAAGTTACTGTATAATCATCGTCTTTACTTATGTCATCTACATTAAAATATCCTATTGGCACGACTTCTTCGTTTATTCCAGATTCAATATATATTTTGTTTATTACATCAGGAACGGCATTTTTGTATAATTTTAATTCTATTGATTGTGATGAAATAGAACCAAATTTAAATTCGTCATTATCAAACAATGGTTGAGAAGGATTAATATCTAATATGTATTTTTTATCAATTTCTACATCATTAATATATACTTTTAATAAATGTCTAGTACTAGCCTCATATATTTTTGATTTATAATTTTCGGTTGTTTCATACATTAACTATTAGCCTCCTCTACTGCTTGCTTTTGTGTTTCTGTTAATTCTTTTTGCATTAAATTAAAAGAGCACTTATACCTTGTTTTTGAGGTATCTGTGCCCTTTTCTGTATCTATCATTTCTGTTTTTCTTTTGGAGACTCTAAATTTTGCTCCTTCTAAAAATCCTCCTTTAACGACAGGAATTTTTATATCTAATATAAGAGGATTTTTATATGTTTTTTGCATTAGTGCTTCCGATTCTTCTTCAGAATTTAAATCCCATGACATTGACAATTTTAAAAGTCCAACTGCTATAGGATTATCTATTAAACTTCCATCTACAACAGAAGAATAACTGTCTTTATCAGTATCTTCTATATCTGCACTATACGTAGATGGTGTTGGTAAATTTTCTTCACTTCCGTGTTCTCTCCAAATCATATTTTTATCCTCCTACTAATGCTTCTATATTTTTTCCTGATTGCCTTGTTCTATCTCTTAAATCCTCTAGCAATATTTCTCCTAGTTTTCTGTTTCCAACATTAACAGTTAAGTTTATACTTGATACATTTCCATTGTTTGATACATAATCTGAAAATACATCTTCAAATGTCTCCCTCATAACATTTTGTGGAGTTGTTATTTCTGGATTTTGATTTGCTCCTGAATATTCTCCCATTATTGCTAATGTTTCTTCATATGCTACATTTCCTTTTTCAAGTCTTGGTAATGATACTGTATTTAATAAGCCAATGTTAAATCCAAATTTCTTTCCTCCAAGACCAGGCACCCAATCAGGAATATCAAAACTTAAATTATTTAATGCTTTGATTACAAAATTTATTCCTTTTATTACTCCATTTGCCATATTCTCTATTCCGCCTAAAATAGAATTAATTACACCTTTTATACTATTCCAGATACCATTAAATATATTTGTTACTGTAGTCTTTAATCCATTCCAAACATTATTCCATACTGTTTTAATTGAATTTAATACAGTTGATATTACACCTTTAACAACATTTATTCCTGTTTCTATAATTCCAGATATTGCACTCCATACTGCTTGTATAATTCCTTTTATTGTATCCCAAATGCCAGAAAAGAAATCTTTTATCCCTTGCCAAGCCTTATTCCAATCTCCTGAAAATACACCTGCTATGAACTCGATTACACCTTTAAAGACATTCACTACTCCATTTATGGCATCTGCTATAAATCCAATTACCTGACTTATTGTATTCCATAGGCTTTCAAATATTGGCACTAAAATAGGCAAAACATTCTCTATAAGCCAATCAATTACTGGTTTTAATATATCATTCCATAACATCATTATTAATTCTGATAAGTTATCTATTAAAGGTTTTAGATGTTCATTCCACAATGTTATAAGAGTTGATTTAATTGTTTCTACAAATGGTGCAATATATTCATCATATACTGCACTAAATTTACTAAATGTATCAGTTAATGATGCTTTTAATTCATCAAAATGTGTTATTATTGTATATACTACTAAAGCTACTACTGCTATTATTCCAAGTAGTGGAGCAGATAATCCTGAAGATAATCCTGAAAAGACAGTACTAAATGTTTTTCCTAATGTTGAAACTTGTTGCATTACATTATTTATTATTGAAAATCCTTTAAAAGCTGCTACTATTCCTAGTATAATTGTTATAATGTCAGGATGTTCTACTAACCATTTAAATACATCTACTAATCCATTCAATACATTTAAAGCTACTGTTCCTACTGTAGTTCCTAT
Source organism: uncultured Clostridium sp. (assembly GCA_964479635.1). Lineage (GTDB taxonomy): Bacteria > Bacillota > Clostridia > TANB77 > CAG-508 > CAG-452. Next base: position 4,054 of record CAYZMV010000088.1, read on the forward strand.
TTGCATCAATGCATTTATTAACGGTTGCCAATCTATTTCTGCTAATTTTTCTGATATTATCCTGAATTTGTCAGAACACCAATCTAGCCATTCTTGGAAACCGTGGACTTTGTATTACATTATTTATTGCCGTTAACAAATTATTAAACGCATTTGCTAGATTCTGTATTATTGCATCTCCATTGCCATTATAGTTCCAAGCATTAGCAAAAGCTTCTGCTATATTACCTATTATCGCAAGTATATTTTCTAATATTGAGTATACTGTTCCATTTGTTATAATTTTCTCAAAACTTCCCCATACTGATGCAATAAGTCCCCCTATTTGTCCAGCTGTTGTCTTTATTTGCTCGACTAAACCTGTACCATATTTGTCCCAGCTTTCCTTTAAAGGTTTAAAGAAATCATATAATTTTTGTGCAAATGCACTCATTTGACCATCTACTTGAGATAAATCCATACTTGGTGCTACAGCTCCACTTCCTCCACCACTATTTGAATTATCTTGCGACTGTACATTGTTTATCTCATCATGAATACCAGCTAATCCTTGTGCTTCCTTTTTTGCCTTTTTTGTACTTCCTGCAACATTATTCATTGATGAAGCTGTTGCTTTTGCAAATATGTTTACTCCACTCAAAGCATAAACAACATTTTGTATAGCCTTCATTAATTGATATATAAGATTTGTTACAAATTGAATAACTGGAGCTAAAGCTGAACCCATAGCATATTTCATATAATCTATATTAGCACTTAATTGTTGTGCTCCAGCATTTTGACTAGACAGCCAACTCTGCGCTGCACTGCTTAATGTACTATAAATTCCTCTTAATGAAAATAAAGCACCTGCATATTTTAAAATATGTCCTAATCCACTTTTTAGATGTTTTCCCATACCTTTTATATTATTAGTTATATTTTGTGTTATTTTAGGCATTTGGCTAAATGCAGTCTTTACATTACTTACACTTCCTTTTGCTTGGTCTAATTTACTTTTAAATACACTAAAAAAACTAGCCAATTTACTTTGACTAGTTGCCGTTTGATTTGTTTCTTGTTTTAATTGAGACATTTTTGACTTT
>CAYZMV010000089.1:0-5007 GCA_964479635.1 uncultured Clostridium sp.
CAAGAAGTTCTGGCAAAATACTAGCCGAGGAGGATCAAGGAAGATGAATATTATAAAACGAATTGTTTTATTTATAAAAAATATATTTATTAAACAAGATGAAGTAAAACTACTAACAGAACCAAAAACTATTGTAAGGGAAAATAAAAAGGAGAGTTTTGTAGAATTTTTGAAAACAACTACTACACCAAAAAGAATAGAGAAAAGAGCCCAAACATTAGTATGCAGTGGAGATGGATTAGGAATACAAAAAAAGATAACTTGTTAAATAGAAAAAATTGTTAAAATAAAAAATAAAATTTTGCAAATAATAAAATTAGAAAAATGAAAATTCATTTTTCTAAAGGAGGATCTCAAATGGCACAAAACAAAGGTTTAATGTCTGAAAATTTAAAAGAAGAAATTGCAAAAGAATTAGGAGTATACGAAAAAGTAAAAAAAGAAGGATGGGGAAGTGTATCATCGAAAGATTGTGGTAGTATGATTACAAAAGCAATCGAAATAGCAAACAGAAAAGTATAACAAAAAGGTTACTAATTTTAGATAAAAGCTAAAATTAGTAACCTTTTAAATTTAATATGCAGTTATTCTTCTAAATCAACTGAAATTTTATTAAAATAAAGTGCTACTGCCTTATTTTCCCAATAGTAATACCCTCCAAACATAAAAATGTGTATAGTAAACTTCATATTATAAGTTTACTATACAAAAATAAAAATTTCAATAAATATATTATATAAATTACTAAATAATATATAATAATATATATAATTTTGTTACTTATAAAAAAGAATAAATAATTTAGTTTTGATATGCGTGTTGACAAAATGCTTTTTAAACTGTAAAATTATTACGGATTATTAATTAGGAGGACTTTCTTATGTGGGGAGATATAGCCATTGCATTTTTATTAGCTTTTATAACGTCTTATGTTTTTACACCTTATACAGTAAGATTAGCAAGAAAAGTTAAAGCTTTAGACATACCCAAAGACAAAAGGAAGGTTCATAAAAAAATAATGCCACGTCTTGGGGGCATTGCCATTGTTTTAGGTTTTTTATTTTCTTCAATATATTTAATTATAACAATGAGTATTGAAAAAAAATTAGATATATTTGTAAACAACGAGTATATTAAATTAATAGGTATATTTTTAGGAATTGTCGTTCTTGAAATTTTCTGTTATATAGATGATACAAAAGGAATCAAACCAGTTGTAAAATTATTAGGACAGGTTATTTCAGCATTAATAGTAGTAGCTAGTGGAGTCGTTATGGATCAGGTTATAATAGAAAGAGCAGGAGCTATAATTTCAAATGAGATTATCTTAAAAATACTTACAGTTATTTGGATTGTTGGTATAACAAACGCAATAAATTTAATAGATGGATTAGATGGACTTTCAACTGGTATTTCATTAATATCAGCTATATGTCTTATAATTATATTTATTCTAAATTCATCTCCAATTATTTCTATTATATTAGCCACTGCATTAGCAGGTTCCTTACTGGGATTTTTACCATTCAATTTTAATCCGGCCAGAACTTTTATGGGAGACACAGGTTCTAATTTTATCGGTTTTATATTAGCAGTTATTTCTATATTAGGAGTTGCAAAAACGTATACAGCAATTATAGTAATTGCACCTTTATTGGTACTTGCATTACCAATATTTGATACTTCTTTTGCAATAATAAGGAGAATAATTAAAGAAAAATCCTTCAAGTCTGTATTTAAAGCAGACAGAGGTCACTTGCATCATAAATTACTTGATAAAGGTTATACACAAAAGCAAGTCGTATTTATTTTATATGGAATTAGTGCTATATTTGGCCTTTTTGCAATAATATTATTAGAAAGTGGTATATGGAAAGCATTATCATTTGCATTGTTAGTAATAGCAATTATTGCGATTGGTTACAAAGACATTTTTAAAGTTAATAAAAAAAATAAGAAAACAAATAATACTTAAAGATAATAATGCAAAGGCAATTTTATAAAAAAACAAGATAGGTATGGCAATGAAAGCAATTATAATGGCAGCTGGAAGGGGTACTAGAATTAAACAAGGAGTAAGTATGCAAGAATATTTTGAAAAAATATATAAGGGTACAAAAAATAATTTTCATAACTTAGTAAAACAAAATATTATACATAATATTAAAATGTTTATTGTTACAGCTAATCCTGAAACTTTAATGATTGCTGAAAAAAATGTCGATTTTAAAAAAGCTTTATTAAATGATAAAACAACTATTATAGCCGATGGCATTGGTATTTTAAAAGGTGCTAAAATTTTAGAATATAATATAAAAGAAACAATACATGGAGTAGAATTATGTCCAAAATTATTTGAATATTGTAATGAATTAAAAAAGAGTATATTCCTTTTTGGAGCAACAGAAGAAGTTGTAAATCAATTAGTAAAAGTAATAAAATCTAATTATCCTGATGCTATAGTATGTGGCTATGAAAATGGCTATGTAGAAGATAAACAAGCTGTTTTTGATAAAATAATAAGGCTTAAACCTGATGTAGTATTGGTGGCTTTAGGAATTCCCAATCAAGAATTATTAATATATAATAATTTGGACAAGTTTGATAAAGGCATTTTTGTTGGAGTGGGTGGAAGCTTTGATGTTTTAAGTGGTGTAAAAAAAAGAGCTCCAAAAATTTTTAGAAATCTTCATTTAGAATGGTTATATAGATTAATAAAAGAACCAAAAAGAATTAAAAGATTTTTTAGCAATAATGTGCAATACATAATTAAATTAAAAAAAATAAAAAATAGGAAGAAAAATTGAAAGTATTAATAATAATCCCAGCATATAACACCGAATTTACAAATAATATATGAACTCATAGAAAAGTAAAATTAATATTTATTAAATTAAAAAAATTTTAAAGTAAAGGAAAGTAAAGAATGATAAAAGTAATAACAATTTTCGGAACAAGGCCAGAAGCAATAAAAATGGCTCCACTAATAAAAGAACTTCAATCAAGGAAAGAAATTAAATGCATTGTGTGTGTAACTGCGCAACATAGACAAATGCTTGATCAGGTATTAAATGTTTTTAATATTGTACCTGATTATGATTTAAATATAATGAAACAAGGTCAAACATTAAGTGATATTACCATTAATGCTTTAAAAGGTTTAGAAGAAATAATAAATAAAGAAAAGCCTAATATCGTTCTTGTTCACGGTGATACGACTACAACATTTGCTGGAGCACTAGCTGCGTATTATTGCCAAACAGATATAGGACATATTGAGGCAGGTCTTCGTACTTGGAATAAATACTCTCCATATCCTGAGGAAATGAATAGGCAAATGGTAGGAGTATTAGCCGATATGCATTTTGCACCAACTGAAAAAAGTAAGCAAAGCCTACTTAGTGAAGGCAAAAAGGCTGAAACCATTTATGTAACAGGAAATACTGCGATAGATGCACTTTCTACAACTGTTAACCCAAATTACAAGCACAAATTATTTGATTGGTTAGGAAAAGATAGACTAATACTTCTTACTGCACATAGAAGAGAAAATTTGGGAGAGCCAATGAAACACATATTTAAAGCAATAAAAAGGATTGTTACAGAAACTTCTGATGTTAAAGTTATATACCCTGTACATTTAAATCCTAAAGTTAAAAGTATTGCTGACGAAATTTTAGGCAATAATGAAAAAATAAAACTGATTTCTCCTTTAGAAGTGATTGACTTTCATAATTTTATAAATAAAGCATACATAGTTTTAACAGATAGCGGGGGTATACAAGAAGAAGCTCCTGCACTTGGAAAACCAGTTTTGGTATTGCGTAACACAACTGAAAGACCCGAAGGCATAGATGCAGGAACGCTAAAACTTGCAGGAACGAATGAAGACACAATTTATAAATTAACTAAAAAATTATTAAATGATAAATACGAATATGAAAAGATGAGTAAGGCTTCAAATCCTTACGGCGATGGAAAAGCAAGTATTAGAATTACAGATGCAATAATTAGAAAATATTAACATATTAAAATAAGTATGGTAAAATAATTGAGAGGTGATTAATTTGAAAAAAATATCAGTAGTTGTACCAATGTATTATGAAGAAGAAGTAGCTCAGGAATGTTATAACAGGCTTACATCTGTTTGTAGTTCTATTGAAAATTATGAATATGAAATAATATTTATTAATGACGGAAGCCAAGATAAAACATTAGAAATATTAGAAAAAATTGCAAACCAGGATAAAAATGTAAAAATCATATCATTTTCAAGAAATTTTGGACACCAAAATGCTGTTACAGCAGGGCTTAAATATGTTACTGGGGATGCTATTGTTATAATAGATGCAGATCTTCAAGATCCACCAGAATTAATTCCAGAGATGTTAAAGCTTTGGGAACAAGGAAATGAAGTAATTTATGGGAAAAGAAAAAAACGTGAGGGAGAGTCGAAATTTAAATTGCTTACAGCTAGTATGTTTTATAAAACATTAAATGCACTTTCTGATATAGAAATTCCTAAAGATACCGGCGATTTTAGATTAGTTGATAGAAAAGTGGTAGATGTTATAAATGCTTTACCTGAACATAATAAATTTTTAAGAGGTTTATTTAGTTGGGTTGGTTACAAACAATATCCTTATGAATATGAAAGGAAGGAACGTTTTGCAGGAAAAACAAAATATCCATTGAAAAAAATGTTAAAACTTGCTGCAGATGGTATTATTGGATTTTCAACAAAACCGCTCAAACTTTTGGGTGGTCTTGGAATATTATCTATAGTCATATCAATGATTATTTTAATTTATGCACTTGTTTCCTTTATATTTGGTTTAAATAGAATTACTCCTGGGTGGACTTCTATTATGGTTGCAATAACATTTTTTGCTGGTGTTCAGTTACTTTCTTTGTGGATGATGTCAGAGTATATAGGCAGAATATACGATGAAACAAAACAGAGACCACAATATATTATAGATAAAACAATAAATATAGAGTAAGAGG
>CAYZMV010000090.1:0-4988 GCA_964479635.1 uncultured Clostridium sp.
CCATATTTAAGTGTTATATTATCTAATTTTGTTAAATCAATTTCGTAATAATCTGTTGCCTCTATATTTATTGTTCTTTCTGTTTTAGGTATTTCTCCATAATTATTATAATATATAAGTATCTTGTCCTTTAATAACTCGATGTCAGTAATCATATTATTATATCTACTAACATCATTAGATAAATTTACATTGTGTATAATTACACTAGATAAAATAAGTAATATAATAACTGCAATTATTAATGAAACTATTGTGATTCCTTTATTAGATTTTATATTAATCATTTGTACCTCCATATTTTACTTTTACTTTTATTTTACACTTAAATATTTAAATGTCAATACATTGATTATCTTTTTGTAACATTTTATACATTCTCTTTTTGAGATTGTATTTTTTATTCTCATTGATAACTATTACCCATAAATATATTAATATAAATAGTATTGCAATATTTTTTAAATATAAAATCATAATACTAGCTACCATAGTTAAAATTATGATTAAAATATTTGAAATTTTATTTACTTTACCATCTGCTACCATTTCTTCGTATTTTAGCCTAATTAGACCTTTTAAAATTCTTCCCCCATCTAAAGGATACAAAGGAATTAAATTAAATATAGCGATTAAAATATTAGAATACATTATAAGTTCTTTGGTTCTACTATTTATATGTAAAAATGCTGTTATTAAACATATAACTAAATTTGTTAATGGTCCTGCAAGGGCAATAATGATTTTTTTAACTTCTATTAATTTTTTATATTCATAAGTCTCAAAAACTATACTTATTCCAAATGGCATAAAATTTAACGATTTTGGCTTTAATTTTAAAAGTATCCCTGCTAACATATGTCCTAATTCGTGTATAAATGCAAATAACATTACCCAACCATATATTTCAATTTGATGGGTTAGAGCAAATATAATGATAAAAAGAAATATTTGCAAATTAATTCTTATTTGCATTATATCACTTCCTTTTTAATTAAAGTCTAATACTAAATCTGGATTAACATACCTATTCTCTTTTCTTATTTCAAAATGCAAATGAGGTCCTGTTGCATTACCAGTTGCCCCAACTTCACCAATAGCCTGACCCTGAGTTATTGTATCTCCCTTTTTTACATATATTGTTTTGCAATGACCATAAACAGTCATTACATCATCACTAACAATTTTTATATGATTACCTAAATCTCCATTACTGGATACTTCTTCAACTATACCAGACATAGCCGCATTAAATACCGTACCCTGATTTACAGCTATATCAATTCCTGTATGGTTTTTAGGTACAGTTGGAGTTTCCGGATTTCTTGGTCCATATCGTGATGTAATAGTTCCTTTTAATGGTAATATTAAGGATTTACTTGCCAATATTGATTTAGCATCCTTTTCCATTTGAGAAAGATTTTCTTCTGATACTTCATCTACTTGTACAATTTCACCACCTATGCTTTCTTCTTGTAAAACAGTATTTTCTTGAACGTCAGTTTCTTCATTACTCACATTTTCTGCATTATTTTCATTTTCATTTATATTTTCTTCTGCATTCGTATTGTTGTTAAAAAATTTATTCATATATGCCATACCTTGTTCATACAAATTTTTGATATTTATATCATACGATAATATTTCGTTAGTCTTTTGAATTACTTTTTCCGAAAATATATAGTTTGTATTTTTTATCATATAAAAAATCGTATATATCATAATGCATATAGCTATTTGAAGAATCATTTTTTTAAACATACTAAAATCTTTTTTATTAGACACTTTTTTTCTTACCTGTTTTCCGCTTGTATTTTGCTCTTTTCTTCTATAATATATTTCCTCTGCTCTTTTTATTCTTTCATCAGGGCTTAAACTTTTTTCCATAAAAAAACACCTCTTCGTTTGTAATATACTTTGTCTAAAATATATTCAAACGTAGAAGTGTTTAGAACATTTTTTATCTTATTAAAACACTAGCCAAAAACATTATCCCTAAAAAAATTGATATTATTTTCAATCTCTTGTACTTAGTTTCTATTTTTTTGTTTATTTTTATACTTTTTTTCTGATCATTTTCTATATTTGATATATAATTACTTACTATCATTTCAGCTTCATTTATTATATATTTTTTACAGTCCTTTGTATTTACTGTTTTAGAATTTGTATTTTTTTCAACAGTATCTAAACTTTTTAATTTAATATTAGGCTTTAAAATAACCATTGCTTCATCTACAATATTAGATGGTAAATTTTTGAGTACTATCATATTTTTCATATTTTCTTTATCCATTTAGTATCCTCCTAGGAAAAAATCTTATATATTAATTTTTTCCATTTTTTGTAGGATTATACATTTATAACATCATATATTCCTTCTACTACTGAATCTACCATATTCATTATTAAATTGAGTGATGTATTTTGCAATACTTTAAAGTTATATCTGGAATTATTTAAATTCTTTGCCACAATTCCCTTTATACTTATATCTCCTGCATATATATATTTATTATTTAGACTTTTACCAATATTCATACTTTCTTTAGATATTACAATTTTCCCTATATTTATTTTATTGGACAATGCCGAATCTATTGCAATTATAAAAGGTAATTCATACGTATTTTTTATATTTTCCAATATAGCCAATATGTTTTTCATATTAACTATATTTCCTAAGCCACCTAAAATTTCAATTTTTTCTTCATTCTTATATATCTTTTTAAGTTTATATCCAACTAATGGTCCAAAACTATCTCCAATTATTCTATCTGTTCCAATACATAAAAAAATTAATTTAGATATTTCTAAATTGTTTGTTTTTTCTCTTAAAATACTACTAAAATCTTGCACAAAATTATTATATATTTCTTCTTGGAAAGTCATATTTGCTCCTTAATTCTTTTTATATAATAAATATATATGCCTTCCAAATCTTTAATAGTCATTATGAAAATAAATTTTTTAATTATTTTTCCCCGGTGCAATAATTATGTTTATATCTTTTGTTTTTGCATATTTTTTTATTATATCTTCTGAGAAGCTCGCTACCTCATTAGATATAACTATTGTCCTATATTTCTGCTCTACAAGTTCTTTAATTTTTTCGTCTGTTCTTTCTAAATCGTCTATATCATATACATCCATCCCTAAACCTTTAAATAATTTAAAACTTTTATTATCATTCGAAGCCCTTAACCAAGATATTTGCATCTTCATCACCATTTATATTTTGGCTTTTTTAAACAATTTTATTCCTTACCAGTTCCATATTCCTTCAATATGAATATATCTAATATTTTGAAAATTGTATGAAGATACCCTCCTATTATATGAATCATAAGTATGTGATGCAATATATATATTATCTAATATTTTAGGAGTGTCAATATCCACAATAATCAAAGTATGTGAAAATTTCACTCCATCGAAACTTAATTGAATTAAATCCCCAATTTCAAGTTTATCTATTCCTACATTACTACCTCTAGGACCTATACCTTTATTATTTATTAAAAAGTTATATAAATATTCTACACTAGACCACGAAGGGCTTCTATCATTTATTGAATTATAATACCACCCTGTGTTTTTAGTATAATTCATAACTTTGCTTCCTGCATATATACATTGAGATATAAAACTTGTACAATCTCCTCCTATATTATCAAAGTTATAATACTTTGGATTTCTACCATAAGCCCATTTTTTTGCATACTCCACTGCCTTTGCCCTATCATAAATTTTCTTTCTCATCATATCACCCAATATATGATATGTGATATTTTAGAAAATGTTTTTGTTATGTTGTTGCTTTACTTATACTATGCATATGCTCTTCATCTGACCCATCTACATTATCAAAAGTACACTTAGTTAGAATATAATCACGTGATATACTAATTGCAGGACGGAAACCAAGTAATTTTGGATTCGAAATGTGAACGTACCCAGTGGCACAAAAGCTCGAACCGCGACATACCACCATTGCTAATAGCCATACACGAGAAATAACCTTTATCGTTCGAGTTCAAAATAATTCTTGTTGCAATCCAGTAAGATGCATCAGAACATATTATTAAATCAGCAAATAAAGGATTGGTAAAGCAAGTAGTAAATTCATCTTTAGCAAATCTATAAGAAGAACAGGTAACAGTAATAGAACTTGAAGTCTTCTTCCATAAGCCTAAACCCGTATCATCTTTAGGGTTTTCTGAGTACTGAGGTTCAGCATAATAAGGATCACTCGCATTTACTCCATCTGTTTTTATTCCTTCAGGAACTTGTTCTTCCGTCACCTCAATTCCTGAACCATTTTCTTCTGCATATAAAAGTGGGTACAAGAGCTCACCTGTATACGTCTTTGTTTGGTCATATAAAGAATATTCATATCTCTTAGCTAATCCTTCTTCGGAAAATCCTGATTCTACATCTTCCAATTTTATACTTCTCGCAGTAAGCCCCAATTCTTTGTTACTATATAATTCTGCACATATATCATTTAATATACGTACACAATTAGTATAACCTATTGCATAGGAAAAGCTCAAAACTTGAGTAGCTGGTTTATCACTAATCAATGTCAAACGACCTTTTTCGTCTGCACCTAAAACTCTCCATTTTATATCTGTTTCCGTTGTTAAATTTGTTGTATTATCATATCCAGTATAGTTATATCCTAATTTTTCGCTTGAATACGTTCCTTCGTCTTGTGTGTAATTTACATAATCTCCTATTTTTAACGTTACCTCTCCATTTGTTACTGTTCCCGCTTCTAAATCTTGTGTCCAATCTCCTCCTACTTCTGCTTGATCTGATGATATTTTTCCTTTCATATAATCATCCATTGAGTCATACCATTTATCACTTATCTTTACTCTTCCACTTGACAATTCGTTTTCTTTATCTATTGCATTTTGTGTATCTTTTGTTGCTTCCTTTGCCTGATTAAATAATCCCCCATTTAGTGCTATAGATACTGT
>CAYZMV010000091.1:0-4874 GCA_964479635.1 uncultured Clostridium sp.
CCACAATTCTCCTGCTTTGCAGTTCAAATCCTGAATTTTTTATTGCAGTTTTTACCCTTTCTTTTGCCTCTCTTATACTTGTGTCTGGAAGTCCAACTATTTCAAAACATGGAAGCCCTCCTGATACATCTACTTGCACTTCTATAGGATATCCCTCTAATCCGTGTAAACACATACTCCTTACTATTGATATCATTTACTTTACCCTCTTTTTTGTGAAATTTATAAGCGATTCGCTTATAGAAACAAATTGTTTTGATTTAAACTATTTTGATTATACAACAAAGAAAAATAATATTCAATACTTTTCTTCCATTTTTTTACATTGTTTTAGAGCAAAAATGGACAAATCCTTTTTGCTCTTACTTTATTCTTGCCAGCCTTTTGCTTTTAGTGCCATTTCTACTTCATTCAGTCTTTGCATTACGGAAATGAAAAATGGTTTAAATATTAGTCTTAAATTTTTTATTAAATTAAAATTTGTGGGTTTTATTCCTTTTACTTTTAATACATTTTTTAATTGCGATAGTTCATCTTTCATAATTGGAACAAATGAAAGTGCTATCGTTATTACTAATCCTATTTCTTTTGGATTTACCCCAAATATTTTTAGTGGATACATTATTTTTTCTATTGTTTCCCCAAATTCCATATATGAAAGCGTTTTTGAAAATATATAACTTAAATTACACACTAATATTAACCTGATTCCTATTAAAATTGCAAATTCTAGGTCAGCAAATAATATATTAATAATGCCTGTAAACAATATAAATGGTAATAATTTTATTAAATTTTTTATTGCCTTTTGTATATCAATTTTAAATGCTATCATAAAAATTATATTGAGTAATGCAATTAAAAAAAGTATAATATAATTTTTTATAAAAAATATTCCAATAGTATAGATAAGAAATAGAATAAATTTAATTAAATTTTTCATTTTGCTACCTCTAGAATTTTATTAAGTATTTCTTTTTTATCCCAATTTTCTATTTCTATATCTATACCTTTGTTTTTTAATTCATATACTAGTTCAACAATATATGGTATTTTGATTTTATGTTTTTTAAGAAAATTTATTTGGTTTACAATATCCTTTTTTTCAAAATTGTTAATTATCTTCCCATCTTCTATCACAATTATTCTATCTGCCATTAATATTTCATCTATAAAATTAGTTATATAAATAATTGTATATCCTTGTTTGTTTAATTCGTAAGCCATTTTATATACATCTTCTTTGCCTTCTGAATCTATCATTGTTGTTGGTTCATCTAAAACTATATATTTAGAATTGCTAGAAACAACTCCTGCTATGGTTACACGCTGTTTTTGTCCCATAGATAAATCATAACTTTCGCTATTTAAAAATTCCTGCATATTCAATTTTTTTAGCGAATTTTCTATTTTTTCTTTGTAATTTTCTATTTCCAAGTTCTTCATTGTAAATGCAATATCATCAAAAACATTATTAAATAAAATTTGATTTTCTGGATTTTGAAATACCACTCCGATTTTTTTTCTAATTTCTAAAAATGATTTTTTGTTTTTAGTACTAATATCATCTATAATTACTTCCCCACTATTTGGCTTTTCTAATCCTGAAATAATTTTCGCCATAGTAGATTTACCGAGATCCATTTCTTCCAATTATACTAATAAATTCACCTTCATTTATTTCTAAATTTATATCCTTTAATACGTCTTTTCCATTTTTATATCTGAAATTAACATTTTGTAATTTAATCATTGTGCCATTTATTCCTCCCTTTTATATGAATCAACTGATAAAAACTCACATACTGTTTTATACACATAAAAACTACCTATTATTAAAATTGTTCTATCATTATATACTTTTTTAGATATATCTATTGCATCTTCTAATTTTTCTTTATACATATTTACATCATTCAAATATTTTTTTGCTTCTCTATATAATTTGTGTTTTGATATATATCTTTTATCGCCTGTTCCACTTGTAAAGAAGAAAATTGCATTTTTGTCTTCACATATATTTTTTATAATTGTTTTGTAATCTTTTGTTTTTAAAATTGATACTATATATACCTTTTTACTATTAGGATAATATTGATTAATATTTTGCTGTAAATTGTTTATAGCATTCTCATTGTGCCCACCATCAAATATAATTAAGGGTTCTTTGCTTAAAGTTTCAAATCTTGCCCTATGTACTACTGTTTTTAATCCGCCTATATATTGCATCATCCGAAATTTTATAACCTTTTTCTTTTAAAATATCTATAGTCTCCAATACTTCTCCCGCATTATATGTTTGGACTTTTCCTTTTAAATTTATTTCTACGTTTTTATAATTTTTATAATCAAATTTTTGCAAATTTTCATTGTATGAATAATTTGTTATATCTTCTTTTTCTATTATATGTAATTTACTTTTTTTATTTCTGCACTCGTCCTCTACAACTTTCATTATCTCATCTTGTTTTACGATTACTGTATCAGAATTACGTTTTATAATTCCTGCCTTATGTTTTGCAATTTGCAAAATATCATTACCCAATACATCCATATGGTCATATCCTATATCACCAATTATTGCAATTTCTGCGTTAACAATATTTGTACAGTCTGTTAATCCTCCAAGCCCTGTTTCCAAAATAACCAAATCACATTTCTGTTTTGCAAAATATATTATTGCAAGTGAAGTAATTACCTCAAACCATTTTACTGGTACTTTATGAGTTTTATTGTATTCTTCTATTACTTTAGATAAAGGAAGTAGTATTTCTTGTACTTCTTCATCCGAAATTTGCTTGTCATTAATCCATATACCATCATTAAATTTTATTAAATGTGGAGATATAAATTTGCCAACTTTGTATTTTGTATTATTTAAAACACTTGCTAGCATTTCACATATACTTCCCTTTCCATTAGTCCCTGAAGCGTGTATGCATTTTATTTGTTTTTCTGGATTATCAAACTTTTCCATTATATACTTCATAGCATCCAAATTTGGATCTTTTGTAAATTTATCAAATGTATCTAAATACTCGTCTATACCGATTTCTTCTTCCTTATATAAGTATTTTTTTACAAATGGTCTAAGTGCTTTTTCTAATACAAATATTGTAATTACCTGAATTGGTAACATTACAGCTTCTGTCGCAAACCTAGATGCAATTACTGCCAAATATGCTTTTCCATATAGCACATTTAAAAATACTGATTCTAATAGTATTTTTATGCCTCCTAATACAATAACACTGCTAATAACTAATTGAATAATAAATGTAGAATCTTTCCTTTCTTCTCCCGGTTTTTTGTATAAGAATATGCCATAAACTAATCCCATTAAGGCAGATGATATTGTAAAGCCTGGAAAATATGGACCAAATGGGAAAAGAATTGCGCCAATTAAATCCCCCAATCCTGCAATTATTGCAGAATATTTAGGTCCGCAAATAAATTCCTGCAAGCATCATTGGTATAAAACTAAAACTGATTACTAAAAATGATGATTTAATAGATAAAAATCTTGATAGAACTAATAAAATGCTTAAAAGCATTGCCGATAAAATAATTTTTTTGCTCTTTGTTAATGTTAATTTTGTCATAATAAAAAGCTCCTTTCTCTATTTTTTTATGGAGCTTCCACTTTCAATAAAGATTAATTCTTTGTTTAATAGCGGAATGCGAAATTAAGTCAGCAAAGCCTATTTGTTTTGGCTTTTTCGTTTGCTAACAACTTCCCGTTTAGCAACACTTAACTACTTAAATTCTACTCTATCTTGTTTAATTCTATCAAAAAACTTTTTATTTTTCAATACTTATACAAAAAAACTTTGAGGAAAAATGGGGTTGTCCCCTTTTTCCTACATTTATCAATATATTCTTTATAATTATATCATAAAGAGGTATAATTTTTAATATAATAGTGTAGGTGATTAAATGGAAACTTTACGTTTAGGCTCTACTGGGCCAATGGTGGAACTTTTGCAAAGTACTCTTACAAAATTAGGTTTTTATAATGGATCTATAGATGGAAATTTTGGAAGGCTTACTCGGAAATGCAGTAGTTAGATTTCAAAGAAATTTTGGGCTTACTCCTGATGGTGTTGTTGGGACTTCAACTTGGGATGCTCTTTTCCCATATATAAATGGAAGAACTTTGTATACAATTCAAAGAAATGATACATTATATAGCATTGCAAGAAAATATAATACTACTGTAAATAGAATTAAATTTGCAAATCCTAATATTAATCCAAATGATTTACAAATTGGTCAAAGAATTATAGTTCCTTTTGGAAAAATTATATTTACTAATATAAGTTATAGTTCAAATATTTTAGAATTAAATATTAATGCACTTTCTAGCATTTACCCATTTTTGCAAATTGGTTCTATAGGTTCTAGCGTGCTTAATAACACAATTCCATATATAAGAATAGGAACTGGTGATACAGAAGTATTTTACAGTGCTTCTATCCACGCAAATGAATGGATTACCTCACCTTTGCTTATGAAGTTTATTGAAAATTTTTGTTTAGCATATGTTAATAATACTACAATTTACGGTTATAGTGCTAAAGATATTTTTGAAAATACATCTATATATGTAGTACCAATGTGTAATCCAGATGGTGTTAATTTAGTTACAGGTCAAATCAAACCAGAAAGTTCTATATATAATCAAGCCAAAACAATATCAAATAATTATCCATCTATACCTTTTCCAAATGGTTGGAAAGCAAACATAACAGGTGAAAGTTTGATTAACTTCCACCTATATTATAAAAATTAATGTAGATTATCCTACATTTTGCTTATCTTCTAAAATCTGCTCGATAGGAGCAAAGTCATCTATATTTTCACTAATTGCATTT
>CAYZMV010000092.1:0-4864 GCA_964479635.1 uncultured Clostridium sp.
TAGGAATCTATTTAATAAAAAGATTTGTTCTAGACTATTAACAAATAGAATAAAAGGTTAGAAGCAAAGATTGCCTCTAGCCTTTTTTAATTAAGAACCTTTTATTTTATATGATTACCATTGATTTTTACCTATTAATGATATACAATTTGAATAATATAAGTAATGGATGTGTTTTTTTATGGCAAAAAAGAAAACAAAAATTAAAATGGACATAATTGGGCAAAAAAGGTTAGCTATATTCCTTATGGTAAGTGTTCTTTTGCTTGTTTTATTAATTATTCGTATAGGATTTTTGCAATTTGTTCAAGGTGCAAACTTGAAAGAAGATGCAATAAAAAATCAACTTTCTAGTAAAACAATAATTCCAAACAGAGGAACAATTTATGATTCTACAGGAAAAGCCCTTGCAATTAGTGCTAAAGTTGACACTGTTTCTGTAAATCCTTCTAAAGTAAAAGATGCAAATGGGGATGAAGTAAAAAAAGAAATTTTAGCAAATGCCTTTAGTGATATTTTTGAACTAGATTATGCAGAAACATTAGAAAAATTAAATACGAAGACTTCAAACTTTGTAATTGCAGAAAAAGTAGAGAATGATAAAATAACTGCTTTAAAAAACTGGATGGAAAATAATAAAGTAATATCTGGAATATACATTGAAAATGATAGCAAAAGATATTATCCATACAACAATCTTGCTTCAAATCTTATTGGCTTTACAGGAACGGAAAATTCAGGACTTTCTGGATTGGAGGCTACATTAGATAATACACTTGCCGGAACACCGGGAAAAATACTAACTGTTACTGATTCGGTTAATAGTGAAATTCCAAATGGAGAGCAAACCTATGTAGAAGTGCAAAATGGTAGTAATGTAGCTCTTACAATCGATGTAAATATACAATCTATAGCAGAAAAATATCTTTCACAGGCAGTTACCGATAATAAAGCCGATGGTGGAAATGTTATAATAATGAATCCATCAAATGGGGATGTTTTAGCAATGGCAACATACCCAAACTATAATTTAAATGAACCATTCACTATAAATGATGCTAATTTAAAAGAAAATTGGGACAACCTTTCCTCTGAAGAAAAAAGTGATGCATTATTTAATATGTGGAAAAATACTGCTGTTCAAAGTACCTATGAACCGGGCTCTACTTTTAAAATAATAACAGCTTCGGCAGGATTAGAAGAAGGTTTAATTACTCCTGATAATCATTCTGATTTTTATTGTTCTGGTTCTGAAAATGTATCTGGAATAGATATGCGTTGTTGGAAATATTATGACCCACACGGCTCAGAAAGTTTAAGAGAGGCTCTAGGCAATTCGTGTAACCCAGCGTTTATTCAGCTTGGAAGGAAGATAGGTGCTAAAACTCTATATAAATATTATAAGGGATTTGGCTTATTTAACACCACTAATCCATATTTTTATGGTGAGTCAAATAGTGTATTTTTCGATGAAAATAATATAAATGAATTTAACGTTGCCACAATGTCATTTGGACAAAGATTTACAATTACGCCTATTCAATTAATAACAGCTGTATCTTCAATAGCAAATGAAGGAATATTAATGAAACCGCGTATTGTAAAAGAAATAATAAATACAAATAATGGAGCTACAACAATAATAGAGCCAGAAGCAATAAGACAGGTTGTATCAAAAGAAACTGCAGATACTATGATGGATATGCTAGAATATGTAGTAAATGATGGTACAGGTAAATATGCTAAAATAAATGGATATTCAGTAGCAGGAAAAACTGGAACATCAGAGCCTTTAACTGGAAATGAAGATGAAGGATATGTTGCTTCATTTATTGCTATGTCACCAACAGTCAATACACAAGTTGTGGTACTAGTTACAATATATGACCCTAAAGGAGACAGTCATCAAGGAAGTCAAGTTGCAGGACCTGTTGTTAAACAAATATTATCAGAAGTCCTTCCATATATCGGAATTGCTTCTAGCAATTCTGAATCTGCAGATGCACTTAAAGCTACAACCTCAGTACTTCCAGATATAAGGAACAAAAGCATTGCAGAAGCAAAATCCATTTTAAAATCAGCAGGGTTTAGTATTAAAATAAATGGAAACGAAAATGAAGACGAAACATTAGTTATAGATCAAGTTCCAAAACCGGGTGTTTCATTATTACAAAACTCAACAATATATTTATATACTGCCAATAATAATATACGTACACCTACAAAAGTACCAAATTTAAGAGGCTTGTCGCTTACTGAAATTTTGAAAAACATAAGAGAAGCTAACTTAAATGTTATTTTAGATGGAGCGGGAACAGCTGTGAGTCAAGATATCGCTTCGCGGAAAAGAAGTTGAACAAGGAACGGCAATTACAGTAACAATGCAAGCAGAATCAGCTAGTGGATATTAAAAAAGTGGCAAAGCCACTTTTTTTTTACACGAAATATTTTTCCATTTGGTCTTTATCAATAGGTTTTGAATAATAATATCCTTGAATAGCATCACAATGTAATTTTTTAATAAAATCAGCCTGTTCTTTAGTTTCAACACCTTCTACTATAATTTCAGTGCTAAGCTGTTTAGCAATTAAAACTATATAGTTAATCATATTTTTATTACTATTCAAATTTGCTTTATCAACAAAAATTTTATCTATTTTTATAACATCTATTGGCAATTCTTGTAGCATTGCAAGTGAAGAATATCCAGTTCCAAAATCATCCAACGAAATATTAAATCCATATGATTTAATTTTGTTTACTATTTTTAAAACATCTATGTTTTTGTCAACGGTAGCACTTTCTGTTATTTCTAGTTCTAGATTGCTCCTATCTATATTATACTTATTTGATATTTCCACATATTCTTTTATAAAGTTTTCATCTACGAAGTGTTCTTTTGATACATTAACTGAAACTCTTAAATTTGCATTAAATTTTTCCTTCCAGTAAGCTAAATCTTTGCAAACTTGTTCAAAAATATATAAATCTAATTTTAAAATAAATTTATTTTTTTCAAATAAAGGAATAAAATTGTTTGGCATTATAACTGTATTATCTTTATGCCATCTTACCAGTGATTCTGCTCCCACTACTGTTTCATCTGTAGTAGAAAATTTTGGTTGATATATTATTTTAAATTCTTTATTTTTCAAAGCATCTTCCATAGAATTTTCTATATTTTCCTCTTGAATTAAGGATTCTTCTAAAGCATCATCAAACATATAATAATAGCTATTGTATGTACCTTTTATTTGTTTACGTGCAATATACGATTTATCTAAAATTTTATTAATATCTGTATCTGATTTTTTGATTTTATATACACCGATTGAAATATTTAAATGTATTTTTATATTATTTACATTAATCATAGATGTATCATTGTATATTTTTTCTAATACTTGTTTTATATCTTTATCATATTCAACTATAATTGCAAAAACATCGCTATACATTCTGCAAGTAATATTGCGAGTTGGTATTCCTGTTTTTATTTTTTCACCAAAAATACTTAAAAGTTTGTTGCAAAAATCATAACCATATAAAGCATTAAAAACCTTAAATTTATTAATATCAACTGTAATTATATATTTATTTTGTTTAGCAGAACTCAAAAATATTTTACTATATTCTTTAAAATAACTTTCATTTCCAAGTAATGTAACTGGGTCAACATATGCAGTTTTATATAATTTACGATTTTTTATTTGATTTGATATATCAATATAAACACAAATTCCAATAACTATGAAGTTAATAAGTATACAAACTCCAAATGATATAGCAATAAACTGATTTAATTCGTTAGCCATTGCACTAGCAGGAACTATACTAATTACGTACCAGTCATTTAATCCAACATTTTCATAATGAACAAAATATGTATCTTTATCAAGTGCTATATCAAAAGTCCCATCTTTTTTATTTTGTATGTCTTGTCTCATTTGATTAATCTTTATTTGTTTTTCATTATCTGTTATATTATATCTATCAACAATGAATTTATATAAATCTATATTATTTTCTTTTATTAAATCAAATGAATCTATTAATACTATTCCATCATTATTAATTAAATATGTTCCACCTAGTCCATTATAAAGTCTGCGAAGTAAAATCTCTTTATAGTCTTCTGTAAGAATTGTTGCAAACAATACTTTTTCTTGTCCATTTAAATAAAAGGCTTTTGAATATATATTTATTTGAGCATCTGAAATTGTACTTTTTCTATTATCTGATAAATAAACATCATCAAAATTAAAAAAATCGTCTGTAACAGGATAATCTTTTACAATATGTCCATCACTAGTAATTCCATTTCCATTTTTATCTAAAATAGCGAGTCTTGTAAAATGGTAATTTTCTAAATCATCTGCAAAATTATCAAATATTTCATCTTCATTTGAAAAATACCCTCTATTTATAGAATCAACCATTGTTTCGACGAATTTCTTTTGTTCTTGTATAGAAAGATTAAGTTGTGCTACTGTTTGCTTGCCAAGCTCTGAAATAGTTTTATACATATTTTTATAAGTTAGTGATTTAATATAGCTAACTCCAATAAATGATAAAATAGCGATAATAGCAATTATTGGTAAAATCCATTTAAGATTTAATTTATATTTCTTTAAATTTATATAATTATATTTTTCTTTCATACTATTTCATAATCAATTTAAGATTATATCCTCCTAATTATTTTTAAACTTAATATATAATAAATACTATTTATAATATATATTAAGTTTTCAATTTTATCAAGAGAAAATATAATATTTAAAGACAATTTTATGGAAATTTTTACTTATTGTTCCCCTACACTATAAATAATAATAGAATAATGAATCAATTTTTCATAGAC
>CAYZMV010000093.1:0-2150 GCA_964479635.1 uncultured Clostridium sp.
ACTTCTTCTTAAGTACATTAACATTTCATTTTCAATACATCTAGAAGCATATGTGGCTAGTTTAATATTTTTATTTGTATTAAAAGTATTTATTGCTTTCATAAGTCCAATAGTTCCTATTGAGATTAAATCTTCTATGCCAACTCCAGTATTCTCAAATTTTTTTGCTATATATACAACTAATCTTAAATTCCTTTCTACTAATATTTGTCTTGCTTCCATATCTTTATTTGCTAATCTCTTTAAAAGTTCCTCTTCCTCTTTTGCTTCAAGTGGAGGCGGAAGTGTTTGACTACCTCCTATATAATGTATAGGAAGTGTTTCTATTTCCTCTTCATTTAAATACTTAACATATATCGTATTTATTTTTGATTTTAGTATTTTTAATAAATTCATTATTTTTACCTCCTTCAGATTTTAAAAAGTGTTGTTTACTTCACTTTTAACTATTAACTTTTAATTCATTTGTACTATTAGTATTGTGCTCTAACAAATCTAAACCAATTAACGCTTTGTATTTATCATTTTTACTTAAAATACCATTGTATATTCCTATTATTACATTATTTATGTTGATAATATTTTCTTCTAAATTAACAATTACACTATCTGCCTTTACTCCAATTAACATACCATTTTCTTTTCCCAATGATGTAAATGGTATCAGCTTTATTTTTGACATATATTCTCCCAAGTCAATATTCTCCCCAGCTATAATTTTATCTAAATTATTTAATATGTAATCAGGAATAATATTTACTAAGGTATCTTTTTCTACTACTATTACTGGTGTTTTAGTTATTGGTTCTTTTAAAAAATTTCCTGTATCGATAATTGCATTAATATATGTATATTTTGAATTTATATTCACTTTTATAGTACAATGCATATCTTTTTTTGTTAGTCTTCCCTTTATATTTTTAAATGATGTTGTAATTATGATAAATCCAAATATTCCAGCTGTTAAAATTATTTTTATTGGATATGTTCCTATTAGTACTCCGCTTCTCCATTAATATATTCTCTGGGCTTATGAAATACAAAAGCGCAAATGCAACTCCACCAAATGTAAAGGATGTTAAGTAAAATATAATTAACTGCTTTAAAAATTGTTTTAAATTTTTATTTTCAAATGCTATATATACCATTGTTATTGATAAAATTATTTTTAAAAATATATTTGAATATATTTTTAAGCCTGATATGTAAGATATAATAGCATAAATACTTCCAATTATGCTTGATATAAGTGTTTTGAATATTTTTATAGGGGCTTTAACTATAATTCCTGTTGCAAATAAAATAATGTAATTCATAAATAGATTTTCTAGAAAAATGATATCTACATATATTGTCAATAGGTCACCTCTTTGTATAAGTTCGTACCTATTATTTTACAACGGCTTGTATGAATAATCTGTCATATCTTGAACGCGAAAAAAAGAAATAATCTACTAAATTAGATTATTTCTTTTTTTTTATTTATTAAAACAATATTTTAATTATTTATTTCCTTTTTTTCTCAAGAAAGAAGGAATGTCCAAATCGCCTTGTGTTTCTTTATTGTCTGTAGGAGTTGGTATAGAATTTATTTTTTTATTCCACGTGTTTGTTACTAAATTTTCTACTCCTATGCTAGAAATTGGAGCATCCTCTTTTTCAAATCCAGTAGCTATTACTGTAATTGTTATTTCATCTCCTAATGTTTCATCAGTAACAACACCAAATATAATATTTGCCTCTGGATCTACACTTCTTTGAATAAGTTCTGCTGCCGTATTTGCTTCTTGTAATCCTAAATCGTTTCCACCAGTTATATTAATTATAACTCCTCTTGCTCCTTCTATTGATGTTTCTAGTAATGGGCTTTGAATAGCCTGTTTTGCAGCATCCTCAGCTCTATTATCTCCACTTGCTCTACCAATTCCCATATGTGCCATTCCTGTATTCAACATTACAGTTTTAACATCAGCAAAATCTAGATTAATTAATCCTGGTACTGAAATTAAATCTGATATTCCTTGAACACCCTGTCTTAAAATATCATCTGCCATTTTGAAAGCCTCTACTATTGATGTTCTTCTATCTATAATTTGTAATAATTTATCATTTGGTATAACTACTAACGTATCCACTTTTTCCTTTAAATT
>CAYZMV010000093.1:2160-4834 GCA_964479635.1 uncultured Clostridium sp.
TAATCTTTTTTTGCCTTCAAAGGTAAATGGCTTCGTAACAACTCCTATTGTTAAAATTCCGAAGTTCTCTTGCTGCTGCTGCAACTATTGGTGCTGCACCTGTTCCTGTTCCTCCACCCATTCCAGCTGTAACAAATACCATATCTGCTCCTCTTAATGATTCAGCTATTTCTGCCTTACTTTCTTCTGCTGCTTGCATACCAATCTCTGGATTTGCACCTGCTCCTAATCCTCTTGTTATTTTTTCTCCTATTTGTATTCTTGTATTTGCCTTTGATATTTGAAGTGCTTGTCTATCTGTATTAACTGCTATAAATTCAACATTTTTTATTCCTGCTTCCACCATTCTGTTAACAGCATTATTTCCTGCTCCTCCAACACCTATAACTTTAATAGTTGCTGTACCATCCATCATATAATTATTTTCTTCATAATCTGTTTCTACCATATTGCTTAATCCTCCTTCATTTTTTGAACTTGGAATTTTAAGTTAGTATTTTATTTTTATACCACTTATTTTCTTCCAATAAATATATATTTTAAAATTTTAAAACTTAATTAATTTTTGTATTTACTTCTTCAAATACAAAATCTAAATTATGAATAGAAAAACTCTTTTACTCTTTCCATTATTATTTTAAATACACTTTCATCACTTTTTACGTCAATACTACTAGAAACTGTTTTGGCATATGGTCTTGATGCTACATATTTTACTAATGCATAACTTGATCTATAATTTGGTTTTATTGTACTAATTAATCTTCCCGTTGATATTTTTACAGGTATATTTAAAGTTATTTTACCTGCTACATCACTTTTATTAATATTCGTTATACCTAGACCTGTCAACACTACATTATTTATATTAGATTTTATACCCTCATTCGATATATCTTTATTTACCAAAGAAAAAATTTCTTCAACTCTTGCTTCAATTACATCTATAAGTTCTGAACTTTTTATAGTTTTAGTCCTTTCTTCTCCCTTATATGTATTTAAAATTATATCTGTATCATTATCAATAAACGATTTTAAGGCCAATCCGATATTGTTTTTTTAATCTATCTGCTTCATCTTCACTAATATTAAATACATAAGCTATATCAGCTGTTATACTATCTCCTCCAAGCGGAATTGTATTAGTATATAAAAAAGATTCCCCTTCAAATACACCTATATCTGTATTTCCAGCGCCAATGTCCAATATCATTACATTGTCCTTTAATTCATTGCTATCTAATATTAATCCTCTTTCCGCAAGAACATTTGAGACTATTCCATCTATTTCTATATTAGCTTTTTTAAATATACTTGTTAATTGTTTTACATAGTCTTTATCTGCCAATATAACTTGTCCTTTTACTGTAAATGCAGAACTTAAACTGCCTACAGGATCTTCTATAGGCCTTCCATTATCCAATGAAAATTCATTTGCTATTATATCTATTAAAACTTTGTCATCTGGTACATCTATATCTTTAACTTGCATTATAGCCGATGTAACATCTTTGGTAGATATCCCAGCATATTTATCTTTTGCTTCTTTTAGAACACTATTTTGTACAATTGTTATATACTTACCTGGTATTGTAACGTATGCAGAATGAATTTTTAAATTAGCTGATTCTTCAACTTCTTTTATTGTTTTAGAAATTGCCGATGCTATTTCTTCTTCATCTATAATTTTAGATTTCTTCATTCCAAAACATTTACTTTCACTTGTTGCAATAATTTCTACTTGATTAAAGTCATTAACTTCGCCAACAACTGTATTTACTTTAGATGTCCCTATGTCAATACCTACAATTATATCACCGATAGCCAAGACAAATTCCTCCGTTTTACTTCTTTTTTCGTTGGTATAAGAATATTACATTTCCGATAAATTGTCAATAGAAATGTCACAATTTTGTAATCTTTTTGTAATCTTTTTGTAATATAATAGTAGCCCATGTAACTTTGTGTCACTAGGGCTACTTGACTTTGGCTGTTATAATACTCAATTAATTTTATTCTAATTGTTGTCTTTATAAAGTTTGAATAACAATCCTCGCTTATAGGCATCCCTCATAGATCGAGGAATGTCCCTCCTTTTAATGCATCTGCTCTGTTTGCTGCAATCAGATTATCAATCATTTCATCTAAATCTCCATTTAAAAAGTTTTCCATTTGATATATACTCATTCCTATTCTATGATCAGTAATTCTTCCTTGTGGATAATTATATGTTCTAATTTTTTCACTTCTATCTCCTGTTCCTACTTGAGATTTCCTTTCACTTGCAAGTTTTGCATCTTGTTTTGCTTTTTCTTGTTCATATAATCTTGATTTTAATAATCTCATTGCATATTCCCTATTTTGTAGTTGTGACCTTTCAGTTTGACACTCGGCTACTATTCCTGTTGGTTCGTGTATTAACCTTACCGCAGAGGAAGTTTTATTAATATGTTGACCTCCTGCTCCTGATGCTCTATATGTATCTATTCTTAAATCATCTGGGTTTATATCTATCTCAACGTCATCTGTTATCTCTGGTAGAATCTCCACAGAAGCAAAAGAAGTGTGCCTTCTCCCCCCACTATCAAAAGGAGAAATTCTAACTAATCTATGCACACCTTTTTCGCTTTTTATATATCCATAAGCATTATCACCTATAATTTCAAAAGTTACA
>CAYZMV010000094.1:0-4656 GCA_964479635.1 uncultured Clostridium sp.
TCCATTATAAGTTCATTATACACTTCTGTTAAATCTTCCATTTTGACCTCTTTTCATATTTTCTTATAGCTTGACAACGCAAGACAAAGTTTATTTTTCACCCTTTTATATATTTTTTAAATAAATTATATGCCTTATTTAGTCCATTAACCAGTCTATCAACATCCTCTTTTGTATTATAGATATAAAGACTTGCTCTACAAGTAGAATCAATACCTAAATATCTCATAAGAGGCTGAGCACAATGATTTCCGTGAGCGCACGCATACTCCTTCTCCATCTAATATACTTGCAACATCGTGTGGATGTATTCCTTTAATATTAAATGAAATAACAGTTGAATGATTTTTTACGTTTGGCGGTAAGTATAACTCTAGAAAATCTAGCTTTGATAATTCATTTCTTGCATACATCGTTAATTCTTTTTCAATTTCTTGTATTGTATCATATCCTATTTTTTCTATATAATCTATTGCAGAATTTAATCCTATAACACCTTCTACATTTTGCGTACCTGCTTCAAATTTATTTGGAAGCGATGCAAATGTAGTTTTTTGTTCATACACATATTCTATCATATCGCCACCCATTATAAAAGGATCCATCTTATTTAATATTTCTCTTTTACCATATAAAACCCCTATACCAAGTGGTGCAAGCATTTTATGCCCTGAGAAAACTAAAAAATCAGCATCTAGTTTTTGCACATCAATTTTCATATGTGGAATACTTTGGGCAGCATCTACAACTACTATAGCTCCTTTTTTATGTGCATATTTTATTATTTTTTCAATATTATTTATAGTACCTAATACATTTGATATGTGTGTAATTCCAACTATTTTAGTTTTTTCAGTAATTTTATTTTCTATTTCTTCATCAGGTATTTCAAACTCATCATTTATATACATATAGTTAAGCACACTCCCAGTTGTCTTTGCAACCTTCTGCCAAGGTACTAAATTAGAATGATGTTCCATTATTGAAATAACTATTTCATCATCTTTTTTTAAATTTTCTAAACCATAAGAATAAGCAATTAAATTCAAACTCTCTGTTGCATTTTTAGAAAATATAATTTCCTCTGGAAACCTTGCATTTATGAATTTAGCAATTTTTGCCCTTGCGTTTTCATACATTTCAGATGCTTCCACACTTAATGAATACGCTCCTCTGTGTATATTAGCATTATATGTTTTATAAAACTCATTTATTTTTTCTAACACAGGAAGCGGTTTTTGTGTTGTTGCTGAACTATCTAAATATGCAATTTTTCGATTTTCAAATATGGGAAAATCCTTTCTAATTTCTTCTACGTTCATTCCTTCACCTTCTAAATTTATCTAATCTAATTTTTTGTCCATTTCATTGATAATTTCATTTTTCAAATCATCATTTTTGATATTTTCAAGAATCTTATTAAATTTCGCTCTTACCATTAACTTCATTGCCTCTTTTGTATTAAACCCTCTACTCATAATGTAAAACAATTCTTTTTCGCCTATTTTACCGCTACTGCTTGAATGATTTCCTTCTACATCTTCTTCTTTGCAAAGTAGCATTGGGAGTGCTAGTGATTTTGCAGTATCTGATAGTAACATACAAGATTCATTTTCGTTTCCTTTTGATTTTTTAGCACCTTTCTTGAAATCTATTGTTCCTTTAAAATGTTTAACAGCTTTATCTTTTAAAGCCCCTTGAACTTCTATATTTATATTTGTCTTTTTTCCTCTTAATTCTGCTATATAATTTAAATCAAATAATTGATTATCATTTCCTAAATAAATACTATTTAAATTATTTGAAGAAGATTCTCCTTTTAAATTAGAATAATAATTAGAAATGCTATTTTTTCCTCCAAAATCAATAATTGTATAATTTACATTTGCACCTTTCTCAATTTCATTATCTATTGATATAAAGCAGTTAGAACTAGAATTTAATAGATTCACCACAATTATATTTATATTAGAATTTTCCCTTGCAAATAGTTTTATTATTCCATTATGATAGTATTCCATATTCTTATCTGATAAATATTTTATTATAACAGTTCCTTTTGAATTTTGACTTGCATTAATTGCTATGTTGTCAACTAAGCAAAAATTGTTATCGTCAAAATTAAAATCTATTTGTAAATTTTTATTTATTTTGCTATCTATTTGTACTTTTAAATTCTGATTTGACCTATTCTTTACTTGATTCGTTAAAATATCGCCTAATCCATAAGTTAAATCGTAATTATTATTAGCCAGTTTTTCAACCTGAATTTTAGATGTTTCATTCTTTATACTAATATTGTTAAAACTACCAATTTCTCTATTTATTTTAACATTTTCTAGTTTTATGTTATTCATATTAAAATTGCGCGAAGTTCTTACTGGTGTTTCATTTAACTCTATCTGTTCCATTTTGTTTCCTTTCTTTCTTTTCTTATAAATAATTTTAAAAATAACAACGCAAAACGAAGTTTATTTTTAAAATTTAGCCGATTGCTCCTTCAAGTTCTAAATTAATAAGATTATTCATTTCTACTGCATATTCTACTGGTAATTCCTTTGATATTGGATATGCAAATCCTCTTACTATCATTGCTTTTGCATCTTCTTCTGATAAGCCTCTGCTCATTAAATAAAAAATTGTTTTATCGCTAATTTTTCCAATTTTGGCTTCGTGTGAAAATTCTGCCATTTCGGTTCTCACATCATTTACTGGAATTGTATCAGATATAGAAATATCATCAAGCATTAAAGATTCACAAGATACCATTGCCTTTGATTTTTTTGCTGGTTCATTAATTCTAGTTAAGGCTCTATAAGTACATTTTCCACCATCTTTTGAAATTGATTTGCTATTTACAACACTTGATGTATTTGGTGCATTGTGAACAACTTTAAATCCATTGTCTAGATTTTGTCCTTTTCCTGCAAATGAAATTCCTGTAAATTCAGTTTTTGCACCTTCTCCATTTAATATACTCATTGGATATAGCATCGAAACTTTAGAGCCAAATGAACCCGATACCCATTCCATACTAGCATTTTTACCTACTAATGCTTTTTTTGTGTTTAAGTTAAGCATATTTTTAGACCAATTTTCTATTGTTGAATATCGTAGGTGTGCATTATCTTTTACATATAATTCAACACAACCAGCGTGAAGATTTACTTTATTATATTTAGGTGCACTACAGCCCTCTATAAAATGAAGACTTGCTCCTTCGTTTACTATAATTAATGTATGCTCAAACTGTCCGGCCTCTGGTGAATTTAATCTAAAATAACTTTGAAGCGGTATATCTACCTTAACACCTTCTGGAACATATACAAAAGACCCTCCAGACCAAACAGCACCATGCAAAGCTACAAATTTATGGTCATATATTGGAACACATTTCATAAAATGTTCTTTTACAATTCCCGGATATTTCTTAACTGCCGTTTCCATATCTGTATATATTACACCTTGTTTTATTAGTTCCTCTTTTATGCTATGATAAACTACCTCCGAATCATATTGAGCCCCAACTCCTGCAAGTGATTCTTTTTCTGCTTCTGGAATACCGAAGTTTATCAAAAGTATTTTTTATATCTTCTGGAACATCATCCCACGAACTATTTAATTTTGATTTTGGTTTTACATACGTTGCAATATCATTCATATTAAGCTCAGAAATATCTGGTCCCCAAGTTGGAAGCTCTAATTTGTTATATACTTCTAAGGCTTTTAATCTAAAATCTCTCATCCAGTCTGGTTCATTTTTTTGTTTCGATATTTCCTTTATTATTTCTTCTGTCAATCCCTTTTCAATTTTAAATTCATATTCATCTTTATTCTTTATATCATAAATATTTCTATTTATATCTTCAATTTTAACTTTAGACATCTCTAATTCCTTTCATTCTTATATTTGGAATAACCCTCTTCTTCTATTTCCTTTGCAAGTTCATAAGTTCCTGTTTTAACTATTTTTCCATCGACTAAAATATGAACATAATCTGGTTTTAAGCTGTTTAAAATTTTTGTATTATGAGTTATTATCAATATCGCATTTTTATTGTTTTTAAACATCTCTATTCCTTTAGATACTGTTTTAATAGCATCCACATCTAAACCTGAATCAGTTTCGTCTAATATTGCAAGTTTTGGATTTAATACTAAAAGTTGCAATATTTCATTTTTCTTTTTTTCTCCGCCTGAAAAGCCAACATTTAAGCTTCTTTCTAGGTTATTCGGATTCATATTTAATTCCTGCATATATTTTTTAAGTTCATTTTTAAATTCAAATATTTTAACAGGTTTTCCAGTAACTTTATTTTTAGCATATTTCAAGAAATTAATAACCGAAACTCCCGGTATTTCTTCGGGTAATTGAAAAGACATAAAAATTCCTTTTCGTGCAATTTCATCTGTTTTTGAATTTGTTATATCCTCGCCATCAAATATAATTGTTCCATTTGTTTTTATATAACTAGGGTTATTTAGTATTGCATTTGCTGTTGTTGATTTTCCTGAACCATTTGGCCCCATTATTACGTGAATTTCACCTTTATTAATTTTTAAATTCATACCTTTTAAAATTTCTTTTTCTTCCGCCTTTACATATAAATCCTTTACCTCTAATAAACTACTACTCATTTTATGATTTCCTTTCTT
>CAYZMV010000095.1:0-4652 GCA_964479635.1 uncultured Clostridium sp.
TTCTCTTTTGCTATTTGAAGCGGTATATAAATATTTAAAATATACTGAAGACTATAAATTTATTAAAAATAATATATATGACAAATTAGTAATAATAATAGATAACTATATTAAAGGGATAGATATAGATGACAATAATATATTTTTAGATGATGATGGTCTTATTTCGTCAGGAACAGAAAATACTCAAAATACTTGGATGGATGCAAAATATGGCGACTATGCGTTTACGCCAAGAAATGGTAAAACAGTAGAAGTAAATGCCTTATGGTATAACAGTTTAAAAATAATGCAAGAATTAAGTAATAAATTTGGCAAAAGAAAACGAGTAAAGGAATATGAAGAATTAGCAAATAAATGCAAAGAATCATTTGAAAATAAATTCTATAACAAAAAGAAAAAATGTCTATATGATGTAATAGGTGATGCAAAAGTAAGACCAAATCAATTATTTGCAACAGCACTTACATATCCTATTATAGATCCAAATAGTGAAATAGCAAATGAAATGTTTGAAACAGTAACAAAAAAACTTCTTAATAAATATGGATTAAAAACACTTGCAAAGGGAGAAAAAGGGTATATTGATATTTATGAAGGAGATAGTTTTAAAAGAGATTCAAGTTATCACCAAGGAATAACTTGGCCGTGGTTATTAGGATTATATTTTGACACATTAAATAACAAAATTAATTTTGAAAAAGATAAAATAAAAAAGAAGGAATTAGAAGAAAAAAGACAAGAATTTATTGAAACTACAAGAAAAACTTTTGTAAAAGAAATGTCTGAAAGAGGAACAGTTGGTAGCATATCGGAATTATACGATTCAAAAAATCCTTATTTACCAAAGGGAACAATGGCTCAAGCTTGGAGCGTAGCAGAGGTATTTAGAATAATAATAGATTATTGGAAAAAATAAAAGAGGTAGAAAATGAGAATATTAGGAATTGACCCGGGGTTTGCAATAACAGGATATAGCATAATTGATTATCAAGGGAATAAATTTAAGTTAATAGATAGCGGAGCAGTTACAACAAAAGCAGGAGTATCATTTCCATTAAGACTTACAAAAATATATGATGATTTAAGTATGCTTATAGATAAATATAAGCCAGATGCAATATCAGTAGAAGAACTGTTTTTTAATAACAATGCAAAAACAGCAATAAATGTTGCTGAGGCAAGAGGTGTGATTTTAATAGTAGGATGCAAAAATAATGTACCAACATTTGAATACACGCCACTTCAAATAAAACAAGCAGTAACAGGGTATGGAAGAGCAGATAAAATGCAAGTACAAAAAATGGTAAAAACAATATTAAATGTTGAAAGTTTGCCAAAGTTAGATGATACAACAGACAGTATGGCAGCAGCAATTTGCCACGCACACTCTTGTAAATACTCAGAAAAAATGTGAGTTAGATATTAGAGGTTAGAGATTAGAAATATGTGGTAAATTCCTACGAAGCATAGTCTTTTATCTAATCTCTAATTTCTAACCTCTAAACAACAACTTATTTAAATAAACGGAGGAATAAATGACAGTAGATAGTCTAGAAAAAGAATTAAAACAAGGAAAATTAAATAGCATATATTTATTTTATGGTGAAGAACTATATCTATTAGAAAGTGCCGTAAAAAAAATAAAAAAACTATTTGGAAATTTAGTATTAGGAATTAACTACATACAAATAGATGAAACTAATATTGATAATCTAATATCAGATATAGAAACACCGGCATTTGGATTTGATAAAAAACTAATCATAATAAAAAATACAGGCTTACTAAAGAAAGAAAGAAAATCAAATTCAAAAGCAAATGATGAATTACAAAAAAAGTTATCAAATTATATAAAAGAAAACTTAAATATAATAAAAAATACTGTAGTGTTAGTATTTATTGAAGAAGACATATCAAAGTGTGAACTTTCAAAAATATTAGAAGAAAATGCAGTAGTTTGTAATTTTGAAAGATTAAGGCCAATAGATATAAAGAAAAGATTAAAGCATATTTGCAATGCCTATGAAGTAAATGTGGACGAACAAACTCTTAATCTTTTAATTGAAACATCAGGAACGAATATGCAAAATTTAATAAATGAAATTAGAAAACTCATTGAATACACAGGAAAAGATGGAACTATAACAAGAGAATCAGTAGATAAGTTAGCAACAAAAGAATTTGAAGCAAGAATATTTGATTTAACAGATGAATTGGGTAAAAAAAATATAGCTAAAGCTATGGAAATATTAAAAGAATTAATATATAATAAAGAACCAATACAAAAAATACTAATAACGTTGTATAATAATTTCAAGAAAATATATTTAACCAAATTGTGTATTGAAAAGAATAGAGACATATTGCCTGTATTAAAGCTAAAACCAAATCAGACATTTTTAGTATCTAAATACAAAAGACAAGCGGGATACTTTAAAACAAATGAATTAAGAAATATACTAGGCGAATTAATAAATTTAGATAAAAACTATAAATCTGGATTAATAGATATAAATATAGGATTAGAAGCAATTTTATGTACATATATTTAAAATAAAGGGATGTGGAACAATGAAATTTTTATTTGTATTAGGAATAGTTTTAGTAATGTTTGGCGTAATATTAATATATGATGCAAGACCAATAACAAAAAAAATGTTTAGCTTTGGGGATCAAAATGATGCTACACTAGGTTTAAAATTAGTAGGATTTTTGTTTAGTGTAATTGGAATGATATTGGTATACTGTAATATGTAAATTAATGCATACAATAAAAGTGGTTTGAATCATTGTCAAAATAAAATGTAAAAATTATAATAAAATAAAAGAAAAAAATAACAGATGAAGAAGAGAAAAACGAATGAAAATGATAAAAAAATATTGACAAAAAAAATAGAAAAGTATAGAATAAAGAAAACAAAAGAAGGGGGAGAGACACGTGGTGATGGCTGAAACGCTTGTGACTGTAGAGAGAGAGAGAGAGCGAGAGAGACGCCTTCTAGCGAACAAAATTTAGCTCTATTCTTTGGCTATGCATATAAAAAAGAAAGTGTAAT
Source organism: uncultured Clostridium sp. (assembly GCA_964479635.1). Classification (GTDB taxonomy): domain Bacteria; phylum Bacillota; class Clostridia; order TANB77; family CAG-508; genus CAG-452. The sequence goes on from CAYZMV010000095.1 coordinate 3,060, forward strand.
AGAATATACACAAAAAAGCATACAAAATGCTTTATTAAGTGTATATATAACAGACCGATTAATTATATAAATCGTGTCTGTTTTTTGTATATAAAAAAAAAGGAGGAAAGAAAAATGAAAAAACTAAAAACAAATTACAAAATAGGAGGAATAATATTGCTAATAGCACTAATAGCATTAGTATTTCCAACACAAACAAAAGCGAATTTGCAATCAAGACCGGGAGTAACATCATTAACGAACAAGACGGCATCAGAATTTTTTCTACTATGTAGGCAAATGGAAACAGCAGAAGGTCCACTAGGTTTAAGTGCAACCATAACAGACGAAGAAGATGTTGTAAAAGAAACTTCGGCTTTAAATGGAATAGATGTACACATGATAAAAAACACAGAATATGGAACAGCAGCAATGTTATCAGCATCGGCTTATGGAGATTGCCCAACAGGTAGCAGTAGCAGTGCTTCAACAACAGGAAACAAATCAGGAATTATGCAAATGGCTGATCATGGGGAGTTTGTATCAGGGACATACAATTCATACTATAGCTATAATAAAAAAATATATAATGCAGATGCGAAATATAGGGATTTATATGAAAGTGATGATATGCAAATCGCATACAAACCGGGAGATGCAACCTATGAGACGCAAAAATGGAGAGGCGCTCCCGCTTACTTCGTGAAGCCGAGCGACCCGCAATTCACGCGTAGCGGCGGTGGCGTGTTCGGCTTCAACTACACCACTGGTTATGAAGTCTACGGCTACGGTTCTCGTGCTGCGATGGTGTGTGGCAACGGATTCTAAGAGAAGGAGAAAAAACAATGATAAAAAAAGAATTAAAAAACAAATCTACGAAGAGTTGCTCAAATCTAATCTCTGACCACAAAGGCATTACCCTAATAGCACTGGTAATCTCCATAATTGTAATGCTAATATTAGTAGGCGTAACAGTAACAATAGCACTAAATGGGGGATTATTTGGAATTACAAAAGAAGCAACATTTAAAACAATGATGTCAGAATATAAGGAACAAGTAGATACATATACGGTAGGAATAAGGGCAGATACTTATGCAGGTGGCACAACAAACATAGCAGATATCAATGCAGGTGCAACAGATAGAACTCCTAATGTGGAAATAATCGATATACTAGGAACAGAAGTAAAAAAAGGATATGAAGAAAAAGTTGCAGTTGAAATGGGTGAGTTATTTTATGTTCCAACAGATATTGAAGATAATAATGTGAAAAACGAAATTAAATGGTGCTTTGAAATTGGAGTTAAAGTAAAAGGATACGACTCGTATGCCGACTTTGAAAGTGGGTCTAATCCTGCCTCGGAAAGTAAATATGAAGCAGTAGGAGGAGTATATTTAAATACACCAGATGTAAGCAAATTTAATAAAGAAAATACATACTATGTAACTTATGACGAAAACGGAGAAAATGAAACAGTAGGTGGTAAAATTACAGAGGGAGAGCCAAGTAATTGGTATAATTATAAAAACAAAATATGGGCAAATATAGTAACAATAAATAATGGAAATGTAGCATATTGGGTATGGATACCAAGATATGCATATAAAATAA
>CAYZMV010000096.1:0-4649 GCA_964479635.1 uncultured Clostridium sp.
CAACACTTTTAGGACCAAATGGAACACCATTTGAGGTACAAGTACGTACTTGGGATATGCATCAAGTTGCTGAATATGGTATCGCTGCACATTGGGCATATAAGGAAGCAAACAATGCAACAGGTAAAAAATCTAATGTTATAGTAACAGAAGATAAATTGGCTTGGCTTAGAGAATCGCTAGAATGGCAAAAAGATATGCAAGATCCAAATGAGTTTTTAAAAACATTAAAAACGGAATTATTTGAAGATGAAGTATATGTTTTTACACCAAAGGGAGAGATAAAAAATTTACCAAGAGATTCAACCCCAATAGATTTTGCTTATTCAATACACGCCGAAGTTGGTCATAGAATGATAGGCTGTAAAATAAATAGTAAAATGATGCCAATAGTTACAAAATTAAAAACTGGAGATATTGTAGAAATAATAACATCAGATACTCCAAAAGGTCCAAGTAGAGATTGGCTAAAATTTGTAAAAAGTTCAAGTGCAAAAACAAAGATTTCACAATGGTTTAAAAAAGCGGAAAGAGAAGAAAACATTGTAAGAGGAAAAGAGATCATTGATAAAGAATTAAAAAGGATAGGAATGTCTCATAGTGATTTATTTAAGCCAGAATGGATAAATAATGTACTTGAAAGATACCATTATACGAATATTGACGATATGTTTGCAAGTGTTGGATTTGGTGCGATATCACCGGGAAAAATAATTGCAAGACTTTTAGAAGAATATAAAAAAGAGCATCAAGAAGTCATAATAGAAGAAAAACTTAAGGAATTAACAAATAAAAAAGCAACTGTTAGAAAGCCACCAAAATCGGGTGTTATAGTAAAGGGAATTGATAACTGTTTGATAAAGTTTTCTAAATGTTGTAATCCGGTTCCGGGTGATGATATTATAGGATATATTACAAAGGGAAGAGGAGTTTCTATACATAGAACCGATTGTACAAATGTGCAAGATTTACTCAAGGATGAAAATAGAATAATAGATGTATCGTGGTATAATGAAAAAACGGAAGGAACATACAGTGTTAATATTGAAATTTTTTCTAATGATAGAACAGGTTTGCTTTCAGATATTGTAAAAGAAATAACTGCTCAAAAAATCAATATAATTGGAGTAAATACAAAAACAAGTAAAGAAAGAATTGCTATAATAGAAATTACTCTTGCAGTAGAAAATATTGACCAGTTAAACAAAGTGATAAAAGCAATAAGAAAAGTTGATAGTGTATATGAAGTAAAGAGAAAGAAATAAGGAAGGAATACAAATGATATTAAAAAGAATTAAATTGGAAATGTCAATGGTAGGGGAAACTAATTGTTATATAGTTCAAGACGAAAAAAGCAAGGAGACCATTATAATTGATCCGGGAGGAGAAGTAGATAAAATTATAGAAATGTTAAATACATTAAAAGCAGAATCAAAGTATATAGTACTTACTCACTGCCACGGAGATCACATAGGAGGAGTAAATGAATTAAAAGAAAAAACTCGGAGCAAAAATTTTAGTTCATCGAGATGATGAACCGGGACTAAGAGATCCATCAATAAATCTTGGGGAATATATAGGAGTGGGAAATATAATTGTAGAAGCAGATTCTAGGTTAGACGATAATGATTTAATACATATTGGAGACTTAGAATTTAAGGTATTACACACACCGGGTCATACTTGCGGAGGAATATGTTTATATTCAGAACAAGAAAAACTGCTATTTTCAGGAGATACAATGTTTAGAGGATCTTGGGGAAGAACGGACCTACCAACAGGTAGTTTTGAAGATATAATAAAATCAATAACGAATAGAATAATGACACTTCCAGAAGACACAATAGTTTATCCGGGACATCGGAAAATCAACAATGATAAAAGAAGAAAAGCCAATATATTTAGAATTAAAACCAAAAGAGTATTAAAGGAGAGTTGATTCTATGAATAAAGTACAACCAAAAACATTATCAGGTTTTATGGAACTACTTCCAAATGAGCAAATTTTATTTAATCAAATGGTAGATAAAATAAGGAATTCATACGAAAAATTTGGATTTCTTCCAATCGATACGCCTGTGATTGAATCTTCAGATGTTTTACTTGCAAAAGCAGGGGGAGAAACCGAAAAGCAATTATATAGTTTTACAAAAGGAGATAGTAATCTAACATTAAGGTTTGATTTAACAGTTCCACTTGCGAAGTATATAGCAGAATATTATAATCAAATTACATTTCCTTTTAGAAGATATCAAATAGGAAAAGTATATAGAGGAGAAAGGGCTCAGCGAGGTAGATTTCGTGAATTTTATCAATGCGATATAGATATAATTGGAAATAATGAATTAAATATAATTAATGATGCAGAAATTCCTGCCGTAATGTATGAAACATTTAAAAGTTTAGGATTAGAAAATTTTTCAATACACATCAATAACAGAAAAATATTAAATGGATTATTTGAAAATGCAAATGTAAAAGAAAAATCAACTGACATAATGAGAACAATAGATAAAATAGAAAAGATAGGTAAGGAAACGGTTATTGCAATATTTAAAGATGATTATAATCTACAAGAAGAAAGTATAAATAAAATAATTAGTTTTATAGAAATAGAAGGAACAACTGACGAAAAATTAAAAAAATTAAATAATTTAGGAATAAATAATGAATTATATAAAAATGGCGTAGAAGAATTAAAAGAAGTAGTTAAATATATAAGATTATTTAATATTCCAGAAGAAGCATTTGAAATTGATTTAAGTATTGCAAGAGGACTTGATTATTATACTGGAACGGTATATGAAACATTTTTAAATGACTATAAATCTATAGGAAGTATATGCTCGGGCGGAAGATATAATGATTTAGCTAAATATTATACAGATCAAGAGCTTCCCGGCGTTGGAATGTCAATAGGTCTTACAAGATTATTCTTTATACTAAATGATATAGGATTAATAAAATCAGATAAAAAATCGGTATCAGATGTTTTAGTAGTATCAATGATAGACGATTTAAGTAAATCTATTGAAGTTGCTAATAAATTAAGAAATGCAGGAATAAATACAGAAATATATTTTGATAATAAAAAAATAAAATCAAAATTCAAATATGCAGATAAATTAAATATACCTTATGTTATAGTAATTGGAGAAGATGAAATAAAATCAGGAAAATTTACTATAAAAAATATGAAAGAAGGAACACAGGAACAGTTAGAGGTAGAAAAAATTATAGAAAAATTTTTTACTCATATTAGTACAAAAACCGAATAAATATTAATAATGATTATTATTTAGGAGAGTTACATATGAACATTGCAGTAATAAGCATTAAAGATATTTTGAAATTTGTACTCAAACTAGGTGTTTTGATTTGTTTAATATATATATGTATGCAAGTAATTAATACCACAAAAAACTATGAAACAGATCAAAATAAATTAAAGGAAGAAATATCAGAAAAAGTGGAAAAGATAAATAATTACTCATTTTTGGATTGCATAGATGTATCTTTAGCACTATTTTCATATAAAAAAACAGATAGAAACAGCAATCTATCAGAACAAGATATTTTAGCTATGGAAGCGGGAATATTTGATAAATCAATTTTGGAAAATACTGATTTGATAATAAATGAAGAAGAATTAACAATAGATGATGCAGAAGAACTTGCAAAGCAAGTTCAAGAAATACCCAAAGATGCAACTACAGAGGAAGTAGAAGAGAATAATATAACACCAAAATATACATCAACTTATGGAAGTGTAAAAATAAATAATCAAAGTGATTATGAAATTACAGAAGATATGCTTACTCCAGACGTAGAAATTATAAATAAAAATGATATTTTAATTTATCACACACATACTTGCGAAAGTTATACTCCAAGTGAGCGGATATGAATATACTCCAAGCGGAAATTTTAGAACAACAGATTTAGATAAAAGTGTAGTAAGAGTTGGAACTGAACTTACCAATTATTTAACGCAAAAGGGATTTAATGTAACACATAATAAAACATATCACGATTATCCTGCATATTCAGGTTCATATTCTAGGTCATTAGAAACAATTCAAAATTTACTAATAGGAGAGGATACTCAAATAGTAATAGATTTACACAGAGATGCGGTAGGTAGTAGTAGTGAATATGCACCAAGAATAAAAATTGGTGATAAATATGCTGCACAGATGATGTTTGTAATTGGAACAGATGGAGGAGGATTAGAACATCCAAATTGGAGGCAAAATTTAAAAATAGCAGTGAAAATACAGCAAAAAGCAAATGAAATGTATCCGGGATTATTTAGACCAATAATCATAAGAAATTCAAGATATAATCAACATTTAACAACAGGCTCATCAATTATAGAAGTAGGAGCAACAGGCAATACATTAGATCAATGCATATTAAGTATGCAATGTTTGGCGAATATATTTGAAGAAGTAATGAAAAGTGAGTAAAATATTTGGCAAATAACTTGACAAATGCTAGAAAAATTAGTATACTTTTATAGTGAATTTAAAAATGAGAATATGCATAACATATAGATATTTATAGCACGAGGGAGGGAATGAAAAATGGCACAACCAAAAAGAAGATGGTCAAAAGCAAGAACACATCTAAAAAGATCAACTTGGAAA
>CAYZMV010000097.1:0-229 GCA_964479635.1 uncultured Clostridium sp.
TGATATATTCTTTGTACTAGAACATTTAGCTTATCTTCGAAACTTAATGTAAAGTTTTCAGTTTCAAATATTTGATCTATTTCTTCACTTGTTATTACATAACAAGGTTTTGCCTCACCTGCTATATATTTTAATGTTGCTAAATTATATTTTTTAATTATTTGAGTTAATGCTTCATATCCAAAATCCTTTTTATACATATATATTAAAATATCAAATTTATCTTGAG
>CAYZMV010000097.1:239-4641 GCA_964479635.1 uncultured Clostridium sp.
AAGAAGAGATGGCACATCAAATGGTATTGCTTTAGATATGTTTGTTTCTGTAACTCCATATTCTTTTGATAATAAATCAAATATTAATTCTTTTACATATTTTTTATCATTAACATCTCCATATGTACAGCCTTTTAATGCTTTTTTTAATTCGTATTTTTTTGCTTTTCTTCTTTTTAATTCTTCTTCTGAAAGTCCTATATCATATTAGTTAACTTTAGTGATTTCATCTAATCTCTTTTTTACAAATTCACTCATTTTTTCAACTGTATATGTTTTATCGTCTACATCGACTACTTCTTCTACTTCCGCATTTTTATTTTTTTGTATAAAATATCTAATTAATACTCCTACTAATATTAATACAACAAATGTTAGTAAAATATTTGTAATACCCATTTTTAAGCACACCTCTCTTACATTTTCATTTGTAATTCTTGTAATTTATATATGATTTTTTCTGCTGAATTTTTAACTTCTTCTACAAATGATGCATTTGCATCTTTGGAATTCATTTTTCTAAATTTTATGAAAAAGTCATCTACCGTTCCTTCATTACAGGCTTCAAAAAATAATGTATTATATGGTATTATACAAACTTTTTCACGTTCTTTTAAATATCTTGATACATTTTTAGCATTGTATTTAGAATTTTTATCATATCTTCCTATTATTGGTAAAACAACTTTATTTTTTAATATCGCATTATTTTGTTTTGCCTCTAAATATGTATTAAGTGTTCTTAATTTTTGAGATAATGTAGGCACAATTAAATCTGATATTTCTAATAAAGAATTTTGAATTGTTTGATCCAAATCATTATCTATATCTATAAACACTAAATCATAATATTTACTAGCAATTTTAGCAATATCTTTAAAAACAGTTTTATTAGTTTCATAATCTTTAATTTCTGCATTAGTATCTGTTAATATTTCTAATCTATTTTCGGTAAAAACTATTTTTGTGTAATTAGTTACTATTTCAGGTGAGGTTTTGTTACTGAGTATTGCCTTTGCAAGACCAGTAATTCCTGATGCAATGTTTGCTCGTGGTTGTTGCTTGTGTATTAAATGAATTGTTTTATCTTCTTGCCAATAGCAATCGCTATATGAATAGTCATTGTATTTAGTATCTAATACCAATATTTTGTAATTATGTTGTATTGCAAGATAAGTTGTAATTGCTACGATTGATGCTGTATTACCAGTTTCACTTTTAACATTGTTCCAAAATGATATTATTGCCATATTATCTCCCCTTATGTGTTCTTTATGATCTTTCTTAATTGACCAGATTTAACATCTGGTGCTATTTCTTGTGCAAGTATATATAAAGATTCATTATATTGTTCACTTAAATTTTTGAATCTTATTTTTGACACCCTTTGGTTTTCAATGACAGCAGTTAAATCTCCTTGGTCGTATGGAAAGTATAGTTTTTCTTCTTCCCACTCAACTGGATATGTAAGTGATAAAAGATTTAAATATTCGTCATTTTCTTCTGAAATATCTTTTTCAAATAATATTTTTGTCATTTTTATTTTATATTTTATGTTGCTGATTATTTCTATTCCTTTTCTTAATGAAAAATTATCAAATGCTGTAATAAAGTATAATCTTTCTGCACTGGTCATTTCAAAACTCTCAAATTTTTCACCAGAATCTATATCTATTAAAAGTATGTCATACTCACTTTCAAGAACGCCCAAATATTTACTGATTGTATCTAAATTTTCAAATCCAACTGCCACGTCTATTCCTTCATATTCTGTAACATATAATCTAGTTGGAGCGATTGCAGGAACTATATATCTTGCCTTTTCTAAAACAGTTGTATCAACCATAAGTATTCTCTTTCCGGCTTCAGTCAATATTTTCGCTACATATAATATTAAATCTGTTTTTTCAAATGCACCTATAAAACCAATTTTTTTCAAACTAACATCCTCCTAATATCTATTCGGTTGTAGCACTTTCAGAAGCATTTAAACTTGATAAATATTCTTCTCTTGCTGCCTTTGCATCTTCAATTTCTTTTTGTATTCCTGTCTCCAAATTAGTTTGTCTGCTTTCTTCATAAGCACCCATTTCTCTATTTATATAGCCTCTCATATTTGGATCGAATCTACTTGCCAATGCGTTTCTAGCTTCTTCTTTTATATTTCCATTAGCTATTATTAAATTTTGAACTGCGTCAGTTGGCGTATATGTTTTTACTGCTGCTCCTTGCATTCCTGGCTCTACATATTGTACAGCATAAAGTTTCGATGCAGTCATTATATATGCTTCAACGATTGAACTTTCCATCATTAAAATTTCATCTTCTGTTAATTCCAATCCCAATGTGTTTCCAATTAATGATTTTATTTCTTTTTTAGATACAACTATTAAATCTTGACCATTTGGAAGTGTTAATCTTATGTCTATGTAATCTCCTTCTGCTAATGTAGTAGATAATTGTAACATATTATATTCAACATATCTAACATCATCAGTTGTTACTTGATTACTTTTACTTACAACACTAGATGTTAAAATTGTGTTTGCTTTTAAATCTACTTTTGCTATTACTGGTACATCCAAAAATTGTATATACTCTTTTTGATTTGCATTTGTTGTTCTATAATATCCACCTGCATCTTGTTCTATTTTTACCTTTACTTTTCCGTTACTTTGGTTACCAACCGTTTTATATTGTGAACCTCTTTGTGCATCTATTTCTATATAATACACTGTTTCTCCATTTCCTTCTTGTGCACTGTAAAGTATAGAGCCATCTACAGTTTGTGTCGTCAATTCACTAACCACTTGATTACTTATATAATTACTTGGAATCATATTAGCATATACTGTAATTTGTGAAAACATACTAGGTGTTATTATTTGACCAGATTTAACATCTTGATTTAGTACATACGCAATTTGCTCTAATCCTCTTTCTTCCTCTTCTTTTTTATCTTTATTTGTTAAGAAAAAGAATAATAATCCTCCTATAATTACACACACCAAAAGTGTACTTATCATACCTATTAAAAATGAATTTCTTGCTTTTCTTTGCATTGGATTTGCTACCATATCAAACTCCTCCTATAATATCGTATTTAATATAATTTTATTTTACAACAAAATGAACTTAAAAACAACAATTTAAATATATTGTAACTTAAATATAATATTTTTGTAACATATTTGTAACATTTCATATATATCTGTTAATTGCTTCGGCTACACCATTTTCGTCATTTGTTGCAACTACAGTATTTGCTATCTTTTTCATTAATGGAGAACTATTTCCTGTAACAATTCCCATTTCTGCATTTTCTACCATTTCTTTATCATTTATGTTGTCCCCAATAGCCATTACTTCATCTTTTGTTATATTTAGAATTTTTATAAGCTTTTCTATTGCTGTCCACTTATTTACATTTTCGTTTGTAATTTCAGTATAAAAATATGAAATTTCAAATTCGTCAGTTCCATATTGTATTATTTTATGCGACATATGTGCAACTTCTAAAACATCAATGTTTTTTATAGTTTTTAATTTCTTAATTATACTTTTAAAAATCATTTGATCACTATCGCAAATTGTAAACTTTAAAAAGTCATCTCCTTCGTAATTATTTACATAGTCATACAAGTTTTCTATAACATTTATTTTTATTCTTTTATCTTCTGATTTCTTTTTGTTTTCGTTGTTATAAAATAAAATGTTATAATTTATTGTTTTCGTTAATATTGAATTGCTTGTATATATATTATAAAACATACTGTTTTTTTCGCATACGTCAATAATTTCCAACACTTTATTTTTGCTTATATAATTATTGTAAATTGTTTTGTTTTGTTGCACATCATAAATTGCAGCCCCATTTCCTGATATTAAATATTTATTAGCATTTATTTCATTTGCTATTGGAAGCATTGCTTTTGGCATTCTTCCTGAAGTAAGTACAACATCTATATTTTTGTTTAAAGCTCTTTGTATTGCTTGTTTATTTTCATCCGTAACTTCTCCATACGAATTTAAAAGTGTTCCATCAATATCAACTGCTATTAATTTAAACATTTTTATTATGACCTCCAATTTTTATTATATATCATTATTTTATTTTTTTACAACAAAAAATAAAAAATTAACAAAAATTTCTAGTTTAAAAACGTTTTTACTGTACATCATAATTATTGAAAAGCAAATAAGCTTTTAATTGATTTAATTCATATCCTAGGAGGTGAAAATAATGTCAACAACAAATTCAAACAGAAGATTAGTTCCAGAAGCTAAAGATGCTTTAGATAAATTCAAATATGAAGTAGCTTCAGAGGTTGGAGTTAACTTAAAAAACGGTTACAATGGTGAAATATCATCAAAAGACGCTGGTAGAATCGGTGGTAACATG
>CAYZMV010000098.1:0-4605 GCA_964479635.1 uncultured Clostridium sp.
GTCCTTAATCACACAGAACTTCCTTGGAAGTTCTAGTGTGTTAGAAATTCAAAAATTTTTTGAGCATTATATCTAGGAATACCACTAAGTTCACAAATAGCAAATAAAAAAAGACTTGCTATGGGTGCTCAATTTCTTTTTAGCTTTAGTAAAGATTAGTAAAGCTATATTCGTACTTTTTACTCTCGTCCTTTCAACTGTTTTTTATATATATAATAAGTCTTTTTTGTAACTCCTGCCAATTTCATACACTCTATATCTGATAAACTTCCATTAAAGTCTTTGCTATGCTTGATAATTATTTCTTTAGTTGCCTTTGCTTTCTTAGTTTCTATTTTTGCTCCTGATGTTCTACCTATTTGCTTTCCATTGAGCTTAGCAGTCAATATTCCTTCTTTTGTTCTCTGATGTAAATCTTCTACTTCTTTTTGTGCTTGGTAAAAAGCAATTGCTATTTGCTCTTTTGCTAATGCTATTGCATATTTATTTAAGCTATCAATGATGCTATTCATTAGTTCATTGATTGCCTTATTCCCTGTATCTAGTTCTAATTTTATTTGATTATCAAGTGCGTGGTGGTAGATTTCTGTATTTATATATGGTTCTTTTAAAAATTCAATAGTAATCCCTTTGTTAAATAAATCCTCATATAATTTGCACCCCTCTGTACTATTTCTGCTCATACGAGATACACTATCAAAAATGAGTTTATCTCCAGATTCTAAAATTTTTAATAAATTTTCAAATTCTTTTCTTCCTTCTAGTTTAGTTCCTGTATACGTTTCCTTTACTATTGTTGCTTCAGGATATTTGGCTAAAATATTTCTAATTTGTCTTTCTATATTCTGTTTACTTGTTGATATTCTCGCAATTCCATATATCTTACTCATAATAAATGTTCTTCCTTTTTATTTTACAGTAGTAGTTTAAGCCTTCGCTTAATCTACTACTAATATTCTACTGTCTTTTTTAAGAATTTGTAAATAACTTTTACTACTTTTTTTATAAAGTTTATTTTACTACTTTAAAATAGAAAACTGCTCAAGGAATATATCTAACTATATTCAAACCAATGAAAAAAATCTAGTCTGGATTTTCCTGTGTTTCTAAGTCAATTTTTTTGCTTCGCAACTATTTAACGGCTTATAACTGCAAGTAAGATCACCTTGTCGATTAAGTATCAATTTTCATTTTACCATACTCTAGTTTCACATTTATATCCTCATATTTTGCATTTTAAGGCTATTTTAATTTTTCAATGTATGTTTTGTTACCCACTTGCATAAAAACTTGTTATTAGACAACCTTGTGTGAATACAAGCTATATATAATTGCTATATAACTTATTAAAATCTTCCTCACTATATTTTCGTTGCTTATAATGCGAATAATTTGCATTCTGTTTTGTTGGTATATCGAACTCTTGAATAACTGCTACAATAAAAAAACCTAAAACATTTTTAATGGTTTGATGTCTAAATTTTTCCCAATTATCTATATATTTTTTTACTTTTGTATATCCTTTTTCCTTTACTAATTTATCAAGTGTTTCATATTTTATATCAACATTTGTTTTTCTCTTAAATTCCTTTTGTAAATTTAATATATCAATTGAAATCTGTTCATAGTCCGTAACATTTTGAATTTTTTCTTTATTTTTTGTGTTCTCTAGTATTTCGAATTCGATAGCAATTACCTTTTTACTTTGCTTTATTTCATTAAAATTAAAATAAATATCTGTTTTTTGTTTCAATTCCTTTTGTGCTGGAATAAGTACACGCGATTTAAAATTAGCATATAAGGGATAATCTTCTCTTATAACTTCTCCATTTTCATTAATTTCTGTTGTTCCTACAAGTTTACGTAGTTCATCTAGTTCAATTCTTCTTTTTCCTAATTTTTCATATTGCTTTAACAGTTCAAAAACTCTTATAGAAAAAGAACTTTTTAATGTCATTATATTAGCAAGATAATATGTTGTAAATTGTTCTTTCAGTTCTATTAAATAAGGCATTAACTTTTGGCTAAACTCTACCTCAACAACTGCCTCTTTTGGAATATATTCGGCACTTGCGACCCAATTAATATAGGCGATTCCACCGTTATCTTTTTTTATATAAAAACTAGGCAATTTCGTTAGTTGATTACATATTGTAGCCATTTGACTATATATTGTCTTACTACCCTTTAAATTAACATTTTCTGCAAAGTCCATAATACTAAATTTATATATGTGTTTTTCATCTGTTGGCACTATTTTAGCAATAGCTTGTAATAATACTTTTTGTTGCAAGGTCGATAAACTATACTTCGCCTCTATTAATTTATTATCTTTAACAATTAAATCTTTACTCATTGGCTTGTACTCCCTTTAATTGTTAAAATATTATCATAAATATAACATCTCAGTCAAGAGTGTTATATTAAGTATTATTTTTGTTATATTAAGTATTATTTTTGTTATATTAAAATTTTTAAAAGTATTATTTTTGTTATATTAAGTATTATTTTTGTTATATTAAAACTTAAATTTTGTTGATTTTTCAATACTTTTAAGAAGCGGAAAATATTAAAATTGTTGTTATATATATATAAAATATTAAAACAACAACATGCTGTTGTTTTAATTTAAAAACTTTTTTTTCATTTTCCAGTTCTTGATGTAAATATATACTTAATAAAGATTTAGAATAAAAAATAAAATTTGACATATAATAAAAAAGATGCTATAATAGCATCAGCTAGCAAAGTTGTATGTCGAATGCAACTGTATATGGATGTGTTGACCACACATCTTTTTTTTTGCAAATAATACAAGAAGAATCATATTTTAGGATACCTTTTTTAAAAACGATTCTTTGTAGATAAGATTGTAAAATTCAATGCAAATTTGATGGGAAAAATCAAAATTAAAAAGAAAAACTTTGGAAGCTTATTTTACATATCTATTATTAAGAGATTTATATGATATTATAAAAGTTAATAGAATTTTACTAGTTCTATTTTATCATTTAACATATATTCTAGCATTATATATCATCGTAAAAGGCTTGTATTTTTTGTATTGTATCACAATACTTTTTATTGACAATTCAATTTGTACTATGATATAGTATAAAAAATAAAATACAAAGGAGCACTTTTTTGAAAGAAAAAAAATATAGTGTAAAAAATTTATGTGATATTTTTAATATAAATACAAATACTTTTCCTAGTATTGCAAAAAGATTAGATATAAATACAGAAGAATATTGTACAACAGAAATAAATGAATTCAATTCTCCTAAAAAATATTACAATGAATTAGCATATAAAAAAATTGAAGAATATGCTTTATCTAAAGAAAAGAACAAAGTAATTAAAGAAAAAGAAGTTTCTAAATATCTCCAGAAGATAGAAGATAAAGAAAAAACTATTGAGGAGCTACGAAAACAATTAGATTTTACTCAAAAACTATTAATTACTGAAAAGGGAGAAAAACAACAATTACAACAACAAATTTTTTTGCTTTCTGAAGGTAATAAAAAAATATTAGAACTAGAAACAGAAAATAAGACATTACTAAATACAAACGAATCTTATATAAAAGAAAATCATAAACTAGAAAGTGAAAAAAATGAATTACAAAAAGAAATTGACAGACTTAATAATCGAAGTTTCTTTGCAAGGTTATTTAATAAATAAGAGCAAAAAATAAAATTTGACATATAATAAAACTGGCATTATAATACTATCAGCTTATAAGTGGCGTGAAGCTAGTCATTTAAGTTCTGTATCAGTATGTAGGGTAACGACTACATACTTTTTTTGTAACAAAAAGAGCAGTTGACCAAACTGCTCTTAGGTATTTCTACCTTTTGTTGCTATCTTTTCCCCAATGTTTGCCAAATAGCAAGACAATTAAGAAAAAGATTATGTCGAATGCTGTCACTGTATATCACCCCCTTTCGGTGGCTCAATTATTATATAATAAAAACGGGGGAATGTCTATATTTATCGAAATTAAATATAATATCAATTGAGTATTCGATATATAACTAATCTATTTTAGTTTTTTACATAAAAAATAAAAAGACTATGTAACCGGTACTCTACATACTGTTTCATAACTTGAATAAATAGCTTTGCAACACTTATAAGCTAATAATAGTATGATATATGTATGTCCAATTTAATCTTTTTTACTTCCAGAAAATTTTATGCATATTAAAACTTCTTAAATTGCCCCATATTTGCATTTAAAGAGTAACTAGTGATTTTATATTACTATGAGTAGAAAATGTCTTAAAATTGAAATATGAATGAATTAAGTATATAAATTAAAAAGACTCATTATTTTTTATTCTATTATTTAATAAATATAAATTAAAATAAATTATAAAAAATTAAGAAAAATTACTAATAATTTTTTTTAATTAAAAAATAGCATATAATAGCATATAACGGTTGATACAAATGTCAAAAGTTATTTTGATATTTATATCAACCGCCGTGGAAAAGTTTGAGAAACCGCGAAGGTTGCTCAACATTTTAGCCTTTGGCTAAAATGTAAAAAAAGATTATTAAGGAAAACGAAGTTGTCCTTAATCACACAGAACTTCCTTG
>CAYZMV010000099.1:0-4552 GCA_964479635.1 uncultured Clostridium sp.
GTTAAATATCCTTCTCCACCATGTATATCATAAACATATATTGGTATTTGCAAAGACATTGCATATTGAACGGTTTTTCCAATACTTATTATTGCATCATATTTTTTTAATATTTCATCATTTATCAATTCTTTCTTTCCTGCCATTCCATAAAGCTCAACATTATATCCTGAACCTTCAAGCATTTTTTTTGCTTCCATTACTTCTTCTGGCACATGATTTGAAACTATTGCAATATTTTTTAATTCTTTTACTTCGTTTTTCTGTTCAAAATATTTTTTAAAAGAATAATTTTCTAAAACATAAACTTCTTTTATTCCTTCTTTAACTAACTGCTCTTTTGTCTCCTCAGAGTTTGCCAATACTAAACTTAAATCATTTGCATATTGGGGTATAAATTCAAATAACACTACACCAGAAAGTGAACTTACTATTATTTTTTTAGCTTTTATTTTGTTTTCAAATATTAACCAATTTAATAAAAAAGAATGATGAACCCACACTATGTCAAATTCTATATTTGAAAAATCAAAATCATTTTTTTTGATATCTATTATTTCATCAAAATTATCTTTTACTTTGCTATAAATAGGGTCATCAAAATACATGGCAAGCATATATACCTTATACCCTAGTTCTTTAAATCTTTTTGCTATAGTTGCAGCATTTATCTCAGATCCAGTAAATTGCCTCATTTCAAAATTTGTAATTAAAACATTTTTACTCATTAAAATTTCCCCTTTGTTTTCTATACAATCTCATATTTACAAGCATAAAAGCCATCTCCATAATTAACTCCAAAACTATTTTTAGGAACTTTTACTTTAAAGCTTGATACATAATCAATTTTGTCGTAGCTAAACATTACCTTCTCATCACAGACTGAAACTGTTATATAATATTTATCTTCAGTGAAACAATTATTCTTTATTATAAATTTTATATTTTTTTTAGGCTCGTTAGTAAAATATTTATCAACTCTAACTGAATTGATTACACTTATTATATCTCCTTTAGAATTTGAAATTAAAAGTCCTACGCCATAATTATCTATCCCTTTTATATTTTCTATTTCTACATTTATTTCTATATCTTCAAAAAGATTATATTCTTCTTTATTACATTTTGTACTTTTTATTTTTATAGATTTATCTACTTTTTGTTTCTTCTTTTCCTGTTCTATTTTTTCAATTTTTTCGTTTATTTGCTTTTCTCTTGGTTTGTCGATCATACATTTTTTATATTCATCTGTTACAAATTTTGTATCTCCATCTAATACTATTTTTCCATTTTTCATCCAAATAGCTCTTGTACAAAAATGTTTTATTGAAGGAAGTGAATGTGAAACGTAAAGTATAGTTGTTCCCTTTTTTCTTATTTCTTTCATTTTTGTTATAGATTTTTCTTGAAATGCCATATCTCCTACTGATAAAACTTCATCAACTATCAAAACGTCTGGATTGACATTTATTGCACAAGCAAAAGCAAGTCTTGCAAACATTCCTGAAGAGTATGTTTTTACTGGTTGATACAAGTGGTCTCCAATGTCTGCAAAATCTATAATTTCAGGTTTTTTGGCTTCTATTTCTTCTTTGGTTAATCCCATTACCTCTCCATGTTGATAAATATTTTCTTCACCAGTAAGTTCAGAATTAAATGCTGCACCTAATTCTAAAAGTGAACTTATTTTTCCATTTACCTTTATTTCACCAGAGGTTGGCGTAACTACTCCTGTTATCATTTTTAAAAGAGTTGATTTTCCAGCACCATTTTCTCCTAATATTCCTAGAATTTCTCCTTTTTTTACTTTTAAATTAAAGTTGTCTACAGCTGTAAATACTTCATGTTTTCTATAAAAAGGAAATACTGTTTCTAATAATCTATCTTTTCTTCCTGCAAACATTTTATATTCTTTTACTAAGTCTTTAATTTCAATAGCTATATCTTCATTAGCTATATCTTGATTTTCAAAATTTTCTTCTTGTTTCATATAAAAATTACTTCTCCTATTCAAATTTTAAGTATTTTGGTATAGCTTCTATAAGACATCTGCAAAATCTTTTTTTGTTCTTTTAAATACTGAATTTCCCCACACAAACATAATTATTGTAATTATCCAAAATACAATTGTATATATTCCATGATTTGCAAATATTATGTCATCACTCATAAAAGCTTGTCTAAATGCTGTAACTAAATATGTAAATGGTGAACATTGTACTATTTTTAATATTAGTGGTTTTTTCGCAAGCATTGATAAATTCCAGATTATAGGTGTAAACCAGAAAAATAGTTGCATAACGATTCCAAGTAAATTTGCAAAATCTGGAACTACTGTGGTTACTGCAGAAGTAAATCTTGTTATTGCTACAATAAAACATATTCCAGCGAAAACAACATATAGTAATATAAGAATATTTGGAAAATATCCATATATCATACAAATCACACACGCAATAAAAAGTAAAAATAATCCAACAAAGCTTGAAGCAACTATTGATATTGTTGGAATAATATCAACTGGAAACACTACTTTTTTTACCAAATAACTGTATTGACGTATTGATGAACTTGCAGACATTATGCTATCGTTTATCCATTGCCACATTGCCATCCCTGGGAAGAACCATACAGCATAAGGATAATTTCCACTACTTCCTGTTTTTAATATATATTGAAATACAATTGCATATGTAGCCATAAATACAAAAGGTTGCAAAAATCCCCAAATAGCTCCTAAGCTTGTTGCTGCAAATCTATTTTTAAAATCGTTTTTTCCAAGTTGCCATACTAATTTTTTATTTTTAAACAAAGTCTTAAAAAACTCCATTATCTCAATCAACTCCATTTTTTTCATTTTTTCTTCTTTCTTTGTATTATGTATTTTTACAACTATTTAAGCCTTTTAATCATAGTATATTTTATATGTAAATCATAGTTTTGTCAATTGTTTTAAAAACAAAAAGAGGATACAAAACTTTTAATTTTGTACCCTTTACCTTTTTATTTTAAGTTTTCCATGTACTACAAGTAATAAAGTTTAACTCATAATTTCTGTGGTTTGTCTCAGGGATTTTTATCCCCCTTTTCTTTTAAATAAATATGCCATACGATTTGGCTGTTTAGTTTTTTGAATTTCATAAGTTATTAAATCATAATTTTCATATAATTCTGGCTCTCTTTCTTTTAATGTTTCTTCATTTATATCCGTATAATAAACAACAAACATTGTCTTTTTTTCTCTTATGTACCTTTTAAGTTCATTGAAATTATCTGGATATCTATCGTCAAAATTATTTTGTGAAACATAGTATGTTGTAGGCATAACATTTGCAGCAGTGAAAACGCCACAATCTAAGCCACCTACATTGACTAAAGTAGGGTTTTCTTCTTTATTTATAATTTCAGCAAATTTAAATTGAAATAAATCTTCTTTTTTCATAAATCTACATTGTTTATAATTAGTGCCAAAATATGCTGCAATAGTAGATATTATTATTGTTATTATTCCAATTATTATTGTTTTCTTTTTATCTAAATTTACATACTTATCAATCACTGTTGCTATACCAATTAAAGTTATTATCATACAAGTTTGAATAGGCATTATATAATAATTAAACTCTTTTAATCCCCAATAAATTCCAAATGCAGTAAAACTATATAGTACTATTAATGAAATTTTTCCTTTCTTACTTAATTGAAGTTTTATTAGTGAAATAGGCATTAATGCAATTAACAATATTTGCATAATTCCGGTATTATTCAAAACCCCATTTATAAACATTTTAAATATTTCTATTAGTCTTTTAGCAAGCCCCATTTCTGCATTAGCATAGGCAGTCATATTAATAAAAAAATATATATGAAAAAATTCTTTTACTCCACCATTAATAGCCATATATATTAAAACTATTACAAAAGGAATTGCCATTCCTATTAAAAACACTATACAACTAATTATAGATTTTTTGTATTCTTTTTTTGCAATCAGACAAAAGAATATACAAGCCATAAAAGCAAACCAAAATCCTAGTATTGTATATTTACTTATTAAAACACACCCAGCACATAATCCTGCTATAAATAATCTTTTATATGTAATCTTGTCGTTTTTGTAAAAGTCTAAAAAGAAGTATAAAGTTACCATCATTAATGGTAAACAAAATTCTTCAACACTACCTCCATATATAAAGGCCTTACTTATGCAAATCAAAGTAGCAAATATTGGAATTAATATATATGACCATTTTTTATTTAAAAATAATGTTATACATTTGTTTGCATAATATAAAGTAAAAGTCATAGCTATAATCTCGAAAAAATATACTCCTATAAAACTAGTATTATTTATTAAATAAGCTAATCCATAAATAAAGAATATTAATACTCCTTTTTGTTCAAATATTTCAACGTAAGGGGCTATTCCATGCATCATGCTTTTTCCTACTGTAAAAAACAAATTATCATCTGTCCATTCATTAAAAGGATATAGAAATGAACTATTACTTGTTAAAGTTAATACAATGAATGAAATACAAAAGCAGAAGAA
>CAYZMV010000100.1:0-4428 GCA_964479635.1 uncultured Clostridium sp.
TTTCTTATGGATAGGATATATTATAATGTATATGTATGGTAATATTACATTACCTGTTACTTGTACAATGGATTTTAGATATATTGTACCTACGATTGTTTCAGGAATGATATATATAATATATAGTATAATGGGATTGGAAAAAACTAAAATATATAAACCTAGTATAATATTTGTATATATTATAAGTATTATTTTTGCAATTTTATCAGTAACACTTATATTAACAAATATGAATTATTTTAACATAATTTTATTTTAATATATATTGATGATATAGACCCAACAGATATTGATGAAATAAAAAATGTAGAAATTGATACTAATATTTCAAGTACAAATCGTAATTAAATTGTATAATTGATGTAAAAATTGTACATATTATGAATATAATATATATTTTATTAAAGAAAAGGAGTGTTGAAAATAATGAGAGAACATCCAATCGAAGGACTTATGTCTGCGGCAATGAGTAGTATTCAAGATATGGTAGATGTAAATACCATAATAGGAGATCCTATCGAAACGACTAATAATATAGTCATAATACCAATTTCAAAAGTATGTTTTGGATTTGCAGCAGGAGGAAGCGAATTTAACGAAGAGACAGTAGATGAATACAATAAGAAAGAAAAGGAAGAAATGGTACAATATAAGTTACCATTTGGTGGGGGTAGCGGAGCAGGAGTAAGTATAAATCCGGTCGCTTTTATAGTAGTTCAAGAAGGAACCGTAAAACTACTTCCAATAAATCATTCATCAGCAGTAGATAGATTATTAGACTATGTTCCAGATTTGTTTGAAAAAGTAAGCGAAATGATTAATAAAAAAATGAATCAAAAAAATTGTTCTGAAGAAAAAGAAGAACAAAAGGATAAGATTGAAACCATAAAAAAACCTGATAATAAACCAAAAAAAGAAAAAAATAAAGAATATACCTATGAATTTGAATATAACGAAACTGAAGATCAAGATGATTAGTAACACATAGTAAGTGTTAAAAAAATGGAGGAATTGATGAAAAAGGTTTTGGTAATGATAATTGGCTTAGCTATATTCTTAAGTGGTTGTGGTAATAATGACGAAACTATAAATGAACAAAGTTACAATAATAATGAAAGTAGTTATGATACAGAAAGAACTATATCCATAAAAAATGATGTTAGTGAAAACAATGTAGACGAGAATAATATTAATAATAATATAGATGAAAATAATGCTAATTCTGAAACGGAAATTTCCTCTTTTTCTACAAAAATATATACACCAAATGATTCTGCAAGGCAACACAATATACAACTTACTTGTTCGGAATTAAATGAAACTGTAGTTAAATCACGGAGAAACATTTTCATTTTGTGAAACAGTAGGACAGGCTACTCCTGAAAAAGGTTATGAAAAGGCTGATGTGTTTGACAAAGATGGTAATGAAATTAAAGGATATGGTGGAGGAAAGTGCCAAATAAGTAGTACCTTATATAATGCAGTATTGGCTTTACCCGAAATAAGTATTGTTGAAAGACATCCACATAGTAAAAAGGTTTATTATGTTCCTGAAGGAAAAGATGCTGCAGTTGCTTATGGAAGTATAGATTTCAAATTTAAAAATAATTATGATTATGATATAAAAATATATGCTTCGGCAGATACTAACAATATTTATATAAAAATAGTTAAAGTTTAATTTTATATTCTAAAAAATCTCTTAAATGCATAGTATTTACTAATACTTATATTTAGGAGGTTTTTTATGCTTTCAAAAAAATTTAAATGGATAATATATTTTGCGGTATCATTGTTAATTCTTAATATAACTATTCCTCTTTGTGTATTTGCTATTGATGAGGATCAAATATATGTCTGGTCTGATAATTCCTCAGAAACATCAACTTCTGCTACATCTAATTCTGAGGATAGTCAAAACAATAATAATCAAGATAAGTCCCGGAAATTTTTTGGGAATTACATCAGGAAGTGCAATTTTAATGGATCAAAAAACTGGAACTGTTTTATATGAATATAATGCTCACGAACAATTAAGACCTGCCAGCGTTACGAAGGTAATGACTATTCTTTTAATAATGGAAGCTTTAGATAATGGAATCATTAACTTAGAAGATGAAGTTCCTTGTTCGGAAAAAGCAAGTTCAATGGGAGGTTCACAAATTTGGCTTGATACAACAGAAACTCTTACAGTTAATGAAATGTTAAAAGCCATTTGTGTTGTTTCGGCAAATGATTGCTCAATGGCTATGGCAGAGTATATTGCTGGAAGTGAAGAAATGTTTGTTGAACAAATGAATAAAAGAGCAAAAGAACTTGGAATGAATGATACTTGTTTTAAAAACTGTCACGGTATAGATGAAGATGGACATATAACCTCTAGCTATGATATAGCATTAATGTCAAGAGAACTTATGACTAAACATCCAAAGATAACTGAATATACTACAATTTGGATGGATAGTTTAAGAGATGGTAAATCTGAACTTGTTAATACAAATAAATTAATAAGAAATTATGAAGGCGCAACAGGTCTTAAAACAGGATCTACATCTACTGCTTTATTTAATTTATCTGCCACAGCAACAAGAAATAATTTATCTTTAATTGCAGTAATTATGAAAGGTGAAACATCGGCTATTAGATTCGCAGAGGCTCAAAAACTTCTAGATTACGGGTTTAGCAATTTTGAATATATGGAATTAGGGAAAAAAGATGACATTATAGATTCTGTAAATGTGGATAAAGGAATATTACAAAATATAGATGCTGTTTTAGAAAATGATAGTGGTTGTTTAATTCCAAAGGGAAAGTCTAAAATGATATCATCAAATATTACATTGGATAATACAGTATCTGCTCCAATTTATAAAGGACAAAAATTAGGAGAAATAGTTTATTCACTTGAAGATAAAGAAATTGCCAGAATAAATATCGTAGCGAAAGAAGATGTAAAAAAACTAAATCTAGTAAATATGTCTGTAAGAATTATTGAAAACTGGTTTACTTTGTTAAGGCGATACTAATTGCAAAAAAATCCATAAATATTGACAAAATTTTAAATTATAGTATAATTAATTATGTAAGTTTATTTTTTAGGTGATAAATATGTTAGCTAAAATATGGAAAAAAATAGGATTAATAATTTTGATTATAGCTTGTTTATGGAATATAGTTTTTAAATTAGTAAATAAAATATCTTTTGATAAGTTAATAAACGATGCAAAAGAGCAAATGCAAATAACAACAAAATCTGGTAAATAATTTGCAAAATCAAAAAAAGTATGTTAAAATAAATAAGAATTTTTTAATTAGCAAAGGAAGAGGTGAATACACAATGAAAAAAGATATACAACCAGAATACAATACAACAACAATAACTTGTGCGTGTGGTAATGTATTAGAAGTAGGGTCTACAAAAAAAGACTTAAAAGTAGATGTTTGTTCAAAATGTCATCCATACTGGACAGGTAACTTAAGAAAAGATACTTCGGGTGGAAGAGCTGATAAATTCAAAAAGAAATATGGAATAAGCTAGAATTTTGTATGAAACACTCCATTTAGAGTGTTTTTTTATTGATATAGGCAAAATTTTAAAATCTAATATAAAAGTTTTGGTTCTTATACAAAATATTTTTTAAATTTTAAAAAAAGTATTTCTAAATTTCTCATATTATGATAGTATATAATCAAATATAAGTTACAAGGAGGACGAAAAAATGCCAAATATCAAATTAGATTTAAGTTATAGTGGAATAAACCAAAAAGATATTTTTGAATATGAAGCAAAAGTACAAAGAATATATAAGGAATTAGATGAAAAATCAAAAGATAAAAATGAATTTGTAGGTTGGCTTAAGTTACCAAGTAATTATGATAAAAAAGAATTTACAAGAATAAAAAGAGTAGCAAAAAAAATAAGAAAAGATTCAGAAGTGTTTGTTGTAATTGGAATAGGGGGATCATATTTAGGAGCAAGAGCAGTAATTGAGGCTTTAACTAGTAATTTTGCAAATATGTTCCCACAAAGTATAAGAAAATCACCTCAAATATTTTTTGTAGGTAATAGCATTAGTCCAAACTACATAAATGAATTAATAGATTGTATAGGAGATAAAGACTTATCAGTAAATGTTATATCAAAATCTGGAACAACAACAGAACCAGCCATTGCATTTAGAATATTTAGAGAATACTTAGAAAGCAAATATGGAGTAGATGAAGCAAACAGAAGAATATATGTAACTACCGATAAGAAAAAAGGTGCTTTAAAAGAACTTGCAAATGAGGAAGATTATGAAACATTTGTAATACCAGATAATATAGGAGGAAGATATTCTGTGTTAACTCCGGTAGGACTTCTTCCAATAGCGGTTGCAGGAATAGATATAGATAAACTTATGGAGGGGGCAAAAGATGCCCAAT
>CAYZMV010000101.1:0-4315 GCA_964479635.1 uncultured Clostridium sp.
GGTTTTATAATAAAAAAATCGCAATGAACTTATTTTTTCAAATTCAATGCGATTTGTCTTAATTTTATTTTGTACTTTAACAAAAGAAGGATGTGCCTTTTGTTAAAACTTGTCTATTTATTTTTTTTACTATTTTCGTTATATTGTTTTAGTTTTTCATAAGCCAAATATTTAATGGTTCCAGCAGGATATTTGCCATCTTTATTCTTTTTGCCTGCAGGTACTCCTGTTAGTATTTCAATGCCTTCATCTAAATTTGAAATTGCAAAAATATGAAATTTGCCTTCTTTTACGCTGTTTACTATTTCATCTGATAAGTGAAGGTTTCTGACATTTTGAATTGGTATTATTACACTATGTTCTCCATTTAGCCCCCTCATTTTGCATACCTGATAAAATCCTTCTATTTTTTCGTTTACACAACCTATTGGTTGTATATATCCCTTTTGATTAACTGAACCAGTAACGGCAATAGACTGATTAATTGGTATTCCCGATAAACTTGAGAGGATTGCGTACGCTTCTGTGCTAGAAGCACTATCGCCGTCTACACCATTATATAATTGCTCAAAACATAGACTCGCAGTAAGTGATAATGGAAAGTCTTGTGCAAATGTTTCTCCTAAATATCCTGCTAGTATTAAAAGACCTTTTGAATGTGTAGGACCTGACATTTGGCTTTCGCGCTCTACATTAATGACTCCGTTTTTTCCCATATAGGTATTTGCCGTTATTTTAGCAGGTTTTCCAAATGTGTAATCACCTATTGTCATTACAGTAAGACCATTTATAACACCAACTTCATATCCAGATGTACTAATAAGTAGGGTATCTTCTTGAATCATTTCTAAATATCTAGTATCGTATTTCTTAACTCTTTCAATTCTTTCTGCAAGGGTTTTATCAATAAAATCCTTTGTTATAACCTTCTTTTTAGCTAGTCGTGCCCAAGTGGATGCCTCTGCAATAACTTCTCCAATCTCATTAAATCTTGTAGATATTTTTTCTTTATCTTCTGATATTTTAGAGGCAAATTCTACTATCCTTGCCATAGCTTCTTTATCTAAGGGAAGCATACCTTCTTTTTCAGAAAAGCTATGCACAAAATTTGCAAGTTTTAATATATTGCTATCAGTTCTAGGTGCAGATTCTTCAAATTCTGCTTTTATTTTAAATAATTTTTTAAATTCTGGATCTACTGCAAGTAATGTATGATATATATCTTCATCCCCTATTAATATTACTTTTACGTTTAAAGGAATTGGCTCAGGTTTTAATGAAATCATAACCATATATGAACGTTGTTCCATATTGTTTTCAATATTTAACTCTTTAACAAGTAATGCTTTTTTTAGGGTATCGTAACATATTTGATTTGTAAGTAAATCACTTGCCTGAAGTATAATATATCCTCCATTTGCTTTATGCAAAAGACCTGGCTGAATCATTGTGTAGTCAGTTTTAAGCATTCCATATTGATTTTCATATTCCAATTTACCGAATAGATTGTGGTATTGGTAATTAGAATCCATAACCACAGGTGCTCCTGAAAGATTACTATTATCTACAAATAGATTTACTCTGTAATTAAGCCAAGGATTTATTTCTTCTTGTTTAATATTTTGAAGTTGTTTGATATTTCTTGTATCATCATTTATAAATAAAGATATGTTTTTTAAAATATCATTTTTTATATTGTCAAAAAAGCTTACTATCTTCTTGTTCTTTTTATACTTTGCTTTTAAAGGGTTAATATGTGCATTAATCGTAATTAATGCAATGTTTGATTGCCATTCTTCTATCTTCTTATTATTTTCTTTTTCTAATGCCTTAATTTGATTTATTGCTTCTATGATTTGGTCTTGAACATACGAAGATTTTTCTTCAAATTCCTTTTTTGTTTTGCTATCTAATTTATTAAATTCTTCTTCTTCTATTGGTTTACCATTTATAACTGGCATCATATATACGCCATTATTTGTAGCTTTAACTTCAAAGCCGTTTTTTAAAGAAGCTTTATTTAATTTTTCCAAAAGACTTATTTTTTTTTGCTCAAATTTATTTTGCATTAAAGCTTTTTGTTTTTCAAAATCGTCATTTTTAAAAGTTAGTTTTATATCCTTTCTTATATCTTTTATAAATGTATTCATATCTTCTTTAAATTCTTTTCCAGACCCCGCTGGTAGCGAAACCGCAATAGGTTCATTAGGAACATCGAAATTATATATATAGCACCAATCGTCAGGTACTTTCTTCTTCGCAGCCACTTTAGCAATATATCTTTTTATATACATCGTTTTACCAACACCAGATGGTCCCTCTATATACAAATTATAGCCTTTAGAATCTACACTGACACCAAATTCTAAAGCCTTTATTCCTCTGTCTTGTCCATAAATAGAATCCAAACCATCTAATTCGTCTGTTGTTTCAAATTTGAACATATTTGGATTGCAATTTTTTTTAAGTTCCTTATAACTTAATTCATTTTTTTTCATTTGTTTACCCCCTTCGTCATTATTATTGCATCTTCTGTATTATTATAATATTTTTTCCTTAATCCTACTACTTTAAAACCAAATTTTTTATATAATTTTTGAGCAGGAATATTATTTGAATTTACTTCTAATGTTATTGAATTTATATCTTTTTCAGATATTGCCATTTCTATTAATTTTGAAAGTAAGCTACTGCCTATACCCTGATTTCTAAATTTTTTAGCTGTAACAATGTTTGTGATATGAACAACATCTACAGCTTTCCATATTCCAGCATATCCTACAATTTTGTTATTTATTTTAGCAACTATATATTTTGAGTTAGGATTTAATAATTCACTTCTAAATATATTTATATTCCAAAAATCATCAAAATCGGAAAAAAGTATATTTTCTATTTCATTTAAATCTGATATGGTCATTTTGCAAATTTGAATATTATCCATTTTTTTGCCTCATTCTTTCAGCTTGGGACTTCCTTAGATACAAAGGCACAAGCGAATCAGCAGTTTTAGTATGATTGTTTTTATATTTATTATACGCACATTTTGCTATGTTTTTTGTATGAATGACATTATCATATTTAAAATTATCTATTTTTAATAAGTCTTTGTTTAATACTGCTCCATCTCCAACGTATATTATATCTTCATATTTTTGCAAAACTTTTATAACATTATTTATATCGTCTGCTAAATAATTTTCCAACAAATTGTAGTTTTTGTCAAATATTCCACAATATACTTGATTATTTCTTGCATCTATAAGTGAACAAATTACTTTGCATTGTATATTATTTATATTATAGGCTAATGCTTCTAATGAAGAAACGTCTATTACTGGTACATTTAAGGATTCTGCTATTGCCTTTACTGTGGATATGCCTATTCTAATTCCTGTAAATGAACCGGGGCCAACATCACAGGCTATTAAATCGATATCAGATAATTTTAAGTTCGTTTTGTGAAGCAATGTATCTATTAACGGAATTAATGTTTCTGAATGAGTTTTATTGTTATTTATATTTAATTCTAATATGCATTTATCATTCTCTGCAATAGAAACGGATGCAATATTACTAGATGTTGAAACACATAGAATTTTCATTTTTAAAGTTCCTTCCATATATTATTTTTCTAAATGGAGCTCTTCGATTACAGCGTTTAGTCTTTCTCCATAAGCTATAAAATTTAAATATCTAATTGTCTCGTCTTTTTCATCTTTTAGAAATTTTATTTTTATATAATTTTTAGGCAAAATATCTTCTATTAGTTCCCCCCATTCAATTACACATATCCCATTTGTAAAATATTCTGGACCTCCAATAGCATAAAATTCGCCCATATCAGATAATCTATATACATCTAAATGATATATATTGGTATCTCCTTTGTTATGCTCATTAACGATTGTAAATGTTGGACTAGAGATTTCCTCTTCTAATCCCCAAAATGACAATAATCCTTCTGTAAATTTTGTTTTACCTGCCCCTAAATCACCTGATAAAACAACAATATCTCCAATTTTTAATTTACTTGCTAATCGAAAGGCTAAATTTTTAGTTTCATCCTCACTATGTGATATAAATTCAAACATAAATTCCCCTTTACCAATTTATACTCATATTTTATATTAGTTAATTGCATTTGTAAACATTAATTTCATAAAAAGTTAAAAAAAATAACAAATGCTATTGACAAAAATAATAACCTAGTTTATAATTTATAAACGTAGCAAGAAAATGCAGGTGTAGTTCAATGGTAGAACCTCAGCCTTCCAAGCTGATGACGCGGGTTCGATTCCCGCTACCTGCTCCA
>CAYZMV010000102.1:0-4179 GCA_964479635.1 uncultured Clostridium sp.
CATTAAAGAAGATAAACGATAATTATCCTAAATATATATTAACACTAGATGATGACCTAGATACTGATTTTGATGGAATAAAAAAGATAAATGCATTAGACTGGTTAATTGAAAATTAAACAATAGGATTAAGGGGGGCAGACCCCAAAATCCTACTAAAATCGCATTGAATTTGAGAGATTAAGTTCAATGCGAATTTTTTATGTAATATAATTCAACAGATAATATGTAAATTAATGCATAGTAAAAGTGGCTTAAATCATTGTCAAAATAAAATGTAAAAATTATAATTAAGGAAAAAGATAAAAAAACAAATGAAGGAGAGAAAAAAACAATGAAAGAAAAAGAATTAAAAAGCAATGAAAAAAATGTAGGGACAAACGTCTCTGCTTGTGCAATGGAAAAAACCATTAGTAACAAAACAAATGCAAATATTGCTCGTCCGACATTCGAAGAACACACTACAACTTCTTCGAAGGCAAACCCAAATCTAATCTCTAACTACCAACCTCTAATCTCTAAACACCAATCTTTAAATTCTAAATTCTCACCTCTTACCGCTAACTCCAACGCCATCACCTTAATAGCCCTAATAATCACTATAATCGTAATGCTAATATTAGTAGGCGTAACAGTAACAATAGCACTAAACGGAGGATTATTTAGTCAGGCAAAACAAGCAACAAGAAGAACGGGAATAGGAGTGGTAAAAGAATTGGTTTATACAGATATAGGAGAAAAACAGATAGAGAATGAAGGAGATAAAGTAACCAGAAGCCAGTTAAAAGATATATTAGAACAATATTTTAAAGATGTACCTGATATATCAAGTATGACAGACGAAGAATTAGGAGAAGTAAAATTAACAGTAAAAGAAGAGTATGGAGGGTACAAAGATGTGCCATTAACAGACATATATGGAGGAATATTTTCAACGAAACAAGAATTCTTAGCAGAAGAAATACTAAAGAATGATACAAGTTCATCAAATGATATTGAGAGAAGTCCATATGTAAAATATAATAATATGCTATGGAGAGTGCTCTATGATGTAGATTCGGGATATGGGGTGCAATTAGTTATTGACCAAACTGAAGTAACAAATGGAAAAATTCAACCGGTTAGGCTTGGTAAGTGCGATGAGGAATTATTACGATATGATTCTAATGCAAATAAATTGAACGATTTATCAAAAGGAATGTTATCATATAATAATGCAGTTGATAGGTTGAATTATGAAGCATCAAAATATTTAATTGGAGGTTTGAATGATGTTGTTGACTGTGGTAGGTCACTTGGCACTGCTCCTGATTTTTCTGGTGACCCAAACCCTGATACTTATTGGATTTCCAATAAAGAGGGCGAATATCCTTTACTGAATCGGAAAAATTAAGGTTTCGGACGAGACTTATAAGTTGGATCGAGCCAGATGTGGAGAAGTTTTCTATAAATATTGGTCTCCGAAGGAGACTACTTGGGTTGCGTCAAGAGAAATAAGATTGTCCTACGCTGGCTCTGTGGATCGATTATACTTCGGCATCTGTCAGTGGCAACCAAATGATACTGTCACAGGTACTTCAAATGGTGCTGCTTTAGGATGGGCTAGTCCTACTAAAACTTTAGATTTCGCAGGCGGTAGTGATAGTGTTAACTCCTTTATGCCTATAGTTAGATTGAAAGAGGGAGTTCGTGTTGTCAGTGGCGATGGCTCACTTGAAAATCCATATATACTTTCTTTATAAATAATTACACCTAATAACTTAAATTCCAGCCACTTGCACTAGTTCCTGTTAATTTGACATTAGCTTTTAGAGTTACTGCTGGGCGAACACCATAGAAGTTGTATCCTACACCTGACTTCGAATTAAAGAAATCGGAACCACTATTGTCGCCGATGCCACCCATACCTCGTAAGCCTACCCCGACAAATCCATCATTCGTGTATACATACTGAGAGCCGAGCCAATAATAATTTGTAAATAAAATATTATAAGCTTTTGTACCGAGGTTTTACTGTTCCAGCATCTCCGGAATTACTTGTAGTTAAACTTTGAGGATAATAATAGTAATATGTGCTGGTAAAAGTTTTGCTCTCTTCATTTAAATTTTGTGGTTCACCATTTTCATTAAGATATTGAAATTTTGAATAACTAGATTCTTTACTTTCTTCACCTTTCACACTGTATTTTATTTTGCCATTTTCCAACCAATATGTTACTTCATTACCATATTGATATGTTTGTCCTTGATAACAGGGAGTTCCATCTCCTGTTTTTTCTGGATTATA
The DNA here is from genome assembly GCA_964479635.1 of uncultured Clostridium sp. Lineage (GTDB taxonomy): Bacteria > Bacillota > Clostridia > TANB77 > CAG-508 > CAG-452. The sequence goes on from CAYZMV010000102.1 coordinate 2,288, forward strand.
TCCAGTTACCCTATCTATATCATCCACATTTATACTTCTTGTTTTTTCTGTATCTGCATATTTTCCTTGTCCATATAATTTACTTATTTTGTCTAGTTCTTGTATTCCATTTACATAACCTTGTCCGCCTTTTAAAAAATAGCGTGAACCTTTTGATGTATTTATTACATCATCTGTTGTTATTAAAAGTTGCCCACTTATTTCATCTACACCTAATACTCTCCAACGACCAGTATAACTACTTAAGTTAAATGTCTGATCGCCATATCCATTATCCGCACTATTAGAAGTTACTGTTTGGTCACTTATTGTCAATCCATTTTCATCTTCTTGTGGGTTATAATTTAATATTAAATCTCCGACCTCAATTATTGTCTCTTCACCATTTGCATCCATCATTGTTATTTTATCTTTATCTTGTACAAAAACTACTCCATCTGTTGTTATTGCTCCATTTTTGTATATAACATAATTTTTTATATCTCCTTCAAAAATCCACGGTCCATCTAATTTTAGATTTTCCCTTTTTTCTACTCCAAATTGATTTTCTATTGCATTTTTCATAATTTCTGTTGTTAAGTCTAAGTTTTCTGTTAATGCATAGGCTACTGCTAATTGTAGATTTTCATTTTCCTTTTTTTCTTCTGTTTGTTTTCTTGCATTTACTGCTTGAAATATTAGTCCACTATTTCCACTTAAACTTGCAACACTTACTCCTACAAGTATTAATAAGACTATTATGGTTATAACCAATGCAATTAATGTAATACCTTTGCCAGTTTGTTCTTTATTTATTTCTTTTTGACTGGTATGTCTTTTCTCTTGTTTTACTTTCATAATTTTCCTCTCCTTCTTTTGTTGATTTTGCAAAAATACAATGTTACATTACTTATACCACAACTATTTTCTTTTTGCAATAGGATTAAGGGTACAGGTTTCAAAATTTAAAACAATTATTATCTAAAATACTTGTCAAATATGGAAACATAATGTATAATATATTCGTGTTATTTGACTTTTGTTACAATAATATTATATATATGTTACAATTATATTAATTCTATTGACATATTAAAAAAATGAAATAAAATATATATAACAAAGATATATAGCAAAGAGGTATTATTCTTATGAGAGTGATAAGCGGAACAGCAAGAGGGAAAAAACTAGTGTCTTTAGAAGGCTTAGCAACAAGACCTACATTAGATAGAGTAAAAGAAGCTATTTTTAATATTTTACAATGGGATATAAAAGATGCAAATGTTTTAGATTTATTTTCTGGCAGTGGAGCTCTTGCGATTGAAGCTTTGAGTAGAGGTGCAAATAGTGCTGTACTTTGTGATGTTTCTAATAATGCAATAAAAATAATACAAAAAAATTTGGATTTGGCTAGAGTAACTGATAAAGCAGAGGTTATAAATGAAGATTATTTAGAAACATTAGAAATATTAAAAAATAGATGTAAAAAATTTGATTTAATATTTTTAGATCCACCATATAAAAGTGATTATATAGAAAAATCGATTGAAAAGATATTAGAAAACAACTTATTGTCTGATGATGGAATAATAATTGCAGAAACAGACAATACAAATAAAATAGACAAAATGAAAAATATAAATAAAATAGAAATTTATGATGTTAGAAAGTATGGAATTGTACACATCATATTTATTCGAAAGGGGTAAAAAAATGGAAATTTTTACATTACTAGAAACATTAGAGGATATAATGGAGAGAAGCAAAAATGTGCCATTTACTGAAAGAGGAATAGTAAATAAAGAAGAGGTTCTTGAAATAATTAAGGAAATAAGATTAAAGCTTCCAGATGAATTGAAACAGGCAAAGTGGATTAAAGAAGAGAGAGGACGTATTTTAGACGAGGCAAAAAA
>CAYZMV010000103.1:0-1711 GCA_964479635.1 uncultured Clostridium sp.
GTATATCCAATGCACGGAGCAGGAACAATAGAAGGAATTGAGGAAAAAGATATTTTAGGAGAAAAACAAGCTTACTACATAATTAAAATGCCCGGGGAAGTAAAAGTTATGGTACCTACAGCAAAGGCAGAAGGAATTGGAGTAAGAGATATTATAGATAAAGAAACAGCAAGGGAAGTCTTTAAGGTATTACAAACAGATTCTACTGAAATGGATATGAATTGGAATAAGAGATATAGAGACAATATGGATAAAATGAAAAGTGGAGACATTTATGAAGTAGCAGATGTTGTAAGAAATTTAAGCTTTAAACAAAAAGAAAAAGGGCTTTCAACAGGAGAAAAGAAAATGTTATTAAATGCGAAACAAATATTAGTTAGTGAACTTACACTTGCTGAAAATTCTAGTAAAGATGAAATGGAGAATTTAGTTAATGATACAATAAACAATTCATTTACAGAATATAGTAAACATCTTGCAAGTAATCAACCAGATAATGTAGTTAAGAAATTTATTCCATTTAATGGAAATCAAAACTAATAAGTAAATGTAAAAAGTCCTAATTTTATTAGGACTTTTTAATGCACAAAAAAGCCTAAATCCATTGAAAATAAAAGACTTACAAGCCTTGTAAAAATTTGCGTAAATAAAAAATAGTACGTTTATTGGAATTATGTAATATAGGAAGGATTTCAAAATTAGTTGTCGAATAATATTATTATGTAAAAGAAAGGCGTAAAAAATGGTGCGATATAATGATGAATTAATAGATGATATAAAAAATAGTAACGATATAGTAGATATAATATCACAATATGTAATATTAAAAAGAAGTGGTAGAAACTTTTTTGGATTATGTCCTTTCCATAAAGAAAAAACACCTTCTTTTTCTGTTTCTCCAGACAAGCAAATTTTTCATTGCTTTGGATGCGGAGCAGGTGGTAATGTTATTCATTTTATTAGCAAAATTGAAAATATCGATTTTAAAGAAAGTTTAGAAATGTTAGCAGAAAGAGCAGGAATAACACTTCCAACTTTAGATAATACGGTAGATAATAAAAGACAATTCCTAAAAGAAAAAGTATATGAAATAAACAAAGAATCAGCATTATATTATCACGAAACACAATATAAAGAAATATCAAAACCAGCCCAAGAATATGTAAAAAATAGAAAATTAGATAATAAAACATTAAAAGATTATTGTATAGGGTATGCCCCTGCAAGTAACAATTTATATAAAATTTTAAAAGAAAAGGGCTTTACTGATGAAGAAATACTAGCATCTGATTTAGTAATCAAAAAGGGAAATAACTTTGTAGATAGGTTTAAAAACAGGTTAATATTTCCAATACAAGATGTTAGAAATAGATATATTGCTTTTGGTGGAAGAGTTCTTGATAATTCTCTTCCAAAATATATAAATTCACCAGAAAATATTGTATATAGCAAAGCAAGAACCTTATATGGATTAAATATAGCAAAAAAAGCAAAATTAGAAAAACTAATTATAGTTGAAGGATATATGGATGTAGTATCACTCCATCAAAGAGGTATAGAAAATGTTGTCGCATCGTGTGGTACTGCACTTACAGAAGCTCAAGGAAGATTATTAAGAAGATACGCAGAAAAAGTAATAATTTCTTATGATTCTGATTCAGCAGGACAAGCAGCAACATTGAGAGGATTAGAAATATTATCGAATTTAGGA
>CAYZMV010000103.1:1721-4175 GCA_964479635.1 uncultured Clostridium sp.
GGATGTGATATACGAATACTTCAAATGGAAGGTGCAAAAGATCCAGACGAATATGTTATAAAGTATGGCAATGGAAGATTTAATAATTTAGTAGATAAAGCTATTTCATTAATAGAATTTAAAACGAAAGTTTTAAAAAAAGATTTAGATTTAGATAATGTTAATGATAAAATTAAATTTTTAAAAGAAATAGCAAAGTTAGTAAGTACAGTTGACAATAAAATGGAACAAGAAGTATATATAGATAAAATTTCTAGAGAATATGATATTTCAAAAGAAGCAATATATGCGGAAATAAACAAATTAAATTATTCAAGGAATCAAGGTAAAAAAACTTTAGAAAGTAATTATGGAGTAAAAAATGCCATAAACAAAAAAGAGGTATTACCAGATACATTGTTACAGAGAGAAAATATGCTAATAGGAATTTTATTAAATGGAAAAGAAAAAGTATATAATCAGATAAAAAATATATTATCGCCAGAAGACTTTAAAAAGGAACAAAACAAGAAAATAGTGCAAAAATTGTATGAAGAATTTGAAAAGGGAAATAGTAATATAAATAACATATTAGAGAGTTTTAATGACGATGAAGAAATAATAAGTATACTTACAGGAATTATGGCGGATGATTACGAAATTAAAGATGACAAAAAGGCTATTGAAGATTTAGTTAATAATTATAAAAAAGAAAAACTGACTGCCAAAAAAAAGGAAATAATTAATTCTTTAAATAGTGAAAATATAGATGAAAAAGAAACAGCAAATCTAGAAAAAGAGTTACAAGACATAATATTAGAATTATCTCAAATAAAATAGGGGGTATAATAATGAAAAAGTCAAAAAAGGAAAACGAGGAAATAGTTGATAAGGTAAAAACTAATAAAAAAAATGCAAAGAAAACAAAGACAACAAAAGTAGCAAAAGTAGCAAAAACTGAACAAAAAGCAAAAGAAGCAAAAGTAGCAAAAACAGAACAAAAAGCAAAACAAGCAACAACGAAAAAAGAAAAAAAAGTAGAAGAAACTAAGACAGAGGATGATACAAATAAAAAGGTTCAAGATATATTAAAAAAGGCCAAAGAAAAGGGACAAATTACTTATGGAGAACTTGCTACACAGTTAGAAGATATAAATCCAGAGCAAATTGATAAAGTTTTTGATGCTTTTGAAGAATTTGGAGTAGATGTATTAAAGGATGATTTAGAGGAACCAGATTTTGAAGACTTAGAGGAAGTTGAAGATGTTAAAATAGAAGATATTAATACTATGAACTTTGATGGTGTTAATATAGATGATCCTGTTAGAATGTATTTAAGAGAAATAGGTAAAATACCATTATTAACTTTTGATGAAGAATTGCAACTTGCCAAAAGAATTTTAGAGGGTGACGAAGAGGCAAAACAAAAACTTGCAGAATCAAATTTGAGATTAGTAGTAAGTATTGCAAAAAAATATGTAGGTAGAGGAATGCTTTTTTTAGATTTAATTCAAGAAGGTAATATGGGACTTATTAAAGCTGTGGAAAAATTTGATTATAAAAAAGGATATAAATTTAGTACTTATGCTACGTGGTGGATAAGACAAGCAATTACAAGAGCGATTGCAGATCAAGCAAGAACTATCAGAATACCAGTTCATATGGTAGAAACAATTAATAAATTAATAAGAACATCAAGACATTTGCTTCAGCAACTAGGAAGAGAACCAACACCAGATGAAATTGCAGCCGAAGTAGAGATGCCAGTAGAAAAAGTAATGGAAATTCAAAAAATAGCACAAGATCCCGTATCACTAGAGACTCCAATAGGAGAAGAAGATGATAGCCATTTAGGAGATTTTATTCAAGATGAAGATAGCCCAGCACCACAAGACTCTGCAGCATATACACTTTTAAAAGAACAATTAGAAGAAGTAATGAATACATTGACACCAAGAGAAGCAAAAGTCCTAAAATTAAGATTTGGATTAGAAGACGGAAAAGCACGTACTCTAGAAGAAGTTGGAAAAGAATTTCAAGTAACACGTGAAAGAATACGTCAAATTGAAGCAAAAGCATTACGCAAATTACGTCATCCAAGTAGAAGCAAAAAATTAAGAGACTATATGGGATAAAATTATATTAAGATGCAACAGATAAAATAATTAAAAAGGAGATATGCCAATGCAAGCAGTATTACAGGTTATAAGAGATTTAGAAGCTCAGCCAATTGTTAGGTTACTAACATCATTTCTAATAGTATTTGCATTTTGGATGTTGAGCTCAGGAGTAGCATTTTTAATTATCAAAACAATAAAAATAACAGAAAAAGACCCTAAAAAAATCAAGCAAAGTTCATTTTATTATCCACTACGAATATTTTTGAAAGTTTTAGGTATATATCTAGCTATAATATTTGTAAAAGATGTGTTCCATTTAGATGATAAAAAAATGGAAATCGTAAATAAGGCTTTT
>CAYZMV010000104.1:0-4054 GCA_964479635.1 uncultured Clostridium sp.
ACAGAAGACGGAGTGGCAAAAGTAACGGACTTTGGAATAGCAAAGGCAGTTTCAAATTCAACAATAACAGCTTTTGGGACAACAATGGGATCAGTACATTATTTCTCACCTGAACACGCAAGAGGAGGACTTACTGATGCAAAATCTGATTTATATTCTTTGGGAGTAGTAATGTATGAAATGGTTACAGGAAGAGTACCATTCGATAGCGATACACCAGTTTCTGTAGCATTGAAGCATATGCAAGAAGATCCTATAGAGCCAATAATTCTTAAACCAAGCCTTCCTAAAAGCGTAAATGATATAATAATGAAAGCAATGAAAAAGGATAAAGAAAAGAGATATTCAAATGCAACAGAAATGCTTAAAGACTTAGAGCAATCACTAAAGAATCCTGATGGAGATTTTGTATTTAACAAAGAAGATAATGACTATCAAACTCAAAAAGTGCCATTGGATTATAGTGAAAATTCTGAAGAAGAAAAAAGAGATAATGAAGAAGATAATGAAAAGTTCGCTAAAATCAAGAAATTTTTTGAAAAACACCCAGTATTAAGAGTATTTTCAATAATATTTGTATGCATATTGGTATTTTCTATTGCTATGGGAGGAACATATTTTGCATTAACAGTAGGCAGAGCAAAAGATGTTCAAGTTCCTGATTTAACAAAATTAACTTTAGAACAAGCACAAGAAAAAGTAAAAGAATTAAAACTTAAAGTTGAAGTTCAAGAAGAAAAATATGACCTAGAAATACCAGAAGGACAAATAATAGAGCAAGATCCCGGCTATCAAGAGAACTTTAAAATTAAAGAAGGAACTACAATTAAAGTAATTGTAAGTAAAGGTCAAGAAATAGTAAAAATGCCTAAAGTAGTGGGACTAAAAAGAGATGAGGCAACAAAACTTTTAAAAGATACTGGATTAGACGTAGAAATTAAAGAAGAATATAGCGATTCTGTAGAAAAAGATATAGTTATAAAGCAAGAAACAGAAGATGGAAAAGAAATAAGTAAGGACGAAGAAATACCAGCAGGAAGTAAAATAGTAATTTATGTAAGTAAAGGAATTGAACAAGTAGAAGTTCCAGATTTATCAGGAAAAACCGAGAGTGAAGCAAAAACAGCAATAAAAAATGCAAAATTAAAGTGGAAGAGTACAGACAAGACATCTGATTCAAGTAAACCAAATGGAGTAGTAGTAAATCAATCTGTATCTGCAGGTAGTATGGTTGATAAGAATACAGAAATAACTATAACAATAAATGAATTTGACGAAATAAAAACAGCAACAATAATTATTAATGTTAAATCATTAGGTGGATATACCCAAAAAGTTGACGAAGAGACAGGTGAAGAGAAAAAAGAACAGGTTCATTTAAAAGTATTGGTTGCTGGTAAACCAGTTTATGATAGGGACGTAGATACAATGTCTACAGCTACTACTATTGGAAATGTTCAAGGTTCTGGCACAGTAAAAATTGAGGTGTGGTTAGGCTCAGAATTAAAGAGAATAGAACAATTTAACTTCAACAATCAAACATCAATAACTATAGAATAGGAGAAATAAATGATTGAAATATCAACATCAATATTAACAGTAGAAGAAGAAAATGCAACTAAAACGTTTTATAATTTAGAAGTAGCAGGAACAGACTATTATCATATAGATGTAATGGACGGAAAGTTTGTAGAAAAAAATACTGAACAGACTATATATGAATATGCAAATATAATAAAGCAAATATCTAATCTACCATTAGATGTACATTTAATGGTAGAAGATATAAAGGGCAATATAGAAAGATATTTGCCACTTAACCCGTATATAATAACCTTTCATTATGAAGCCTGTAAAAATGAAGAAGAAATAATGAATTATATAAAATACTTAAAAGAAAATAATATAAAACCAGCAATATCAATAAAACCAGCAACCAATATTGAAAAAATAAAAAAATTTTTACCAATGCTTCATATGGTACTTGTAATGACAGTAGAACCCGGCAAGGGAGGTCAAAAATTAATCCCAGAAACTGTAGAAAAAGTAAAAGAACTTAAAAAGTTTATAGATGAAAATAATTTAGATACATATATAGAAGTAGACGGAGGAATAAATAAAAATACGATTGAACAAGTAAAAGAAGCGGGAATAGATATTGCAGTTGCAGGTAGCGCAATAATATCGGCAAATGATTTTAAACAAGCAATAAATGAATTAAAATAAAATAAAAAAAGTGGGTACATTTTGCAGTAAACCCACTTTTCATTTTATTTATTTATTCTTTGGTATCAAATTTTTTATTACAGTTCCAAATCCGATTAGAGTAATAATTGCAAATATTATTATTCTAACATAAGGAATTAGTTTTAGCAATGACAATAATATGACTAACACTAAAATAGTTAAATAAACATTAAAGTTCTTTAACACTTTATTTTTCAAAAATGTAGCAACTGATATAATAAATATTGGTTCTGCAATTATTATTAATATCATATAAAGTAATAACAATATTACTCCTACAATGATTCCTACTTTTGAAATCAATAAAGGTATTATAATAATTGGAATTAATATTATAAATAAGAGACCAATACCAAAATAAGTTAATAAATTTAAAGCAGATATATCAGAAATTTTATCCAAATATTTTGGTATAAAGCGTTTAATGAATAAGTATATTAGATACACACAAATTAGTGTTGCAATTAAACCTAAAATATAGTTACCTATATTTGAAAGTATACTATTAGGTTTATTATATTCATTTTGAGTAACATCTCCAGACACAACACCATCTGGTACTTCTAAATTCTCTTTAGAAAAATAAGATAAATTACCTAGTATTTTGCAATTTACATTTTTATCATCTTCAACATTTTTTAAATTAATATTTTGAGCATTAATTGATGCATTTCCTTTTACCTCTCCAGAAAAAGTAACCGTATCAGCATCAGTTATATTAAGGTCTTTTTGATTCATAAATTTATCATAAGTAGTTATAGACTTTGCATTTATAAAAGAATTTCTATTTACATATCCATCAATATAAGCATCATTTGCATTTAAATGCAAATCTCTCGATACAAAGCCAAAATATTGCATATCAAAATTATTTACATTTGCATATAAACTTCCACCAATTTCGGAATTTAAAGTAATTTTATTAGATGTAACAAACACATTACCATAAATTGTAGACCCCTGCGAAAGTTCTACTTCTTTTGCACATATATACAAATCACCATTTATTATAGAACCAGAATCTAAAGTAAATTCATCAGCTAAAATAAAAACATTTCCAGATATTGTGCAATGTTTATCTATCTTTATTGCAGGATTGCCAAGATCATCTTTCTCTGTTTCAGATTGTGATGTATATGATATAATTTTAACTTTCTTTGCAGTTGCAAATAAATTCCCTTGAATTATTCCACCATTATCGTTTGGATCGATATTCAAAGTATCTTTTACAGTAGCAAAAACATTACCATCAATAATGTTTTTAATTTCGTTATTATCATTTCCAACATATAAATCAGAATGCATTACAGAACTTTCTTCATCATTATGTCCATCTGATATTGGCATAATATCATTATCTGTATTTGTTGCAAAGCTAAATGTAGATAATAAAATAATCATAATAAAAATAGTGATTAAATATTTAAATTTTGTTCTCATTAAAATACCTCCTTTTTGTATTAATATATAATTTTAAACGATATTTGTCAATTATAAATAATAAAAATTACAATATATTGATACAAAATATTTATTTTTTGTAGATAAATTATGGTTACTTTTTTTATGTTTCTTATCCAATCCGGATTTGGACTTCGGCGTTTTACTCGTAATATTACTTCCATTTTCAGGTTGGTTATTTGTTATTGGAGTTACAATAGTGGTAGTAGGAATAACGTGGCTTTCTTGCTAAATAAAAAATAAAGGAGAGTGCTTCAAAAATGACTATAGTAGTAAAAAAAGTCCCTAAATTTTTAAGAGGAATTGTAAAATTGATATTTGGTATAAAATGATAACTAATATACGA
>CAYZMV010000105.1:0-4044 GCA_964479635.1 uncultured Clostridium sp.
CAGCGTATTCATAACTATTATCAGCTTTATCCCATTCTACTTTAATATGATAATTCTTTACATCTTTTTCTCCATAAATAAGAAATTCCTCTGGAGTTTTGCCTTCTTCTAATTTTATTTCTCCTTTTTCATCTGTAAGCGTAATTTTTAATGGTATAGTATCTGTTGATATTTGTATATAATATTTCATTAAAACTTCATTTGTATTTGTTTCATCATAATTGCTTACATAAAAATCCGATTCAAAACTAGATCCCGGTAGCATATTTGTTATAGTTTTATTAAAAGTAGGATTAGTTAAATCTAAAATAGGAATCGCATTTATATCATTTACACTACTTTCAATTTGTCCTAAATATCTGCTAGAAGTAACATTAAAAGTAAAGACAAACAAAGCAATTACACAAAATGCAATTAATATAAATGAATTATTTTTTAATCTTTGCTTTTTCATTGCTACCTCCCTTGTATTTATTTTATCTTTTGTCTTACAATAGCTGATACACTTATGTTCTTTTTATCCAAGGCATTAATATTTTCATTATAAATATCATCTTGCCCATCCCAAGCCCAATATACTTTTATATTTACCTTATCTTCATTTGTAAATGCCTCCCCCGTTGAAGGAAGAGGAATATCACCTTTTACGGTTGTGTTTTCTGTAATATCATGATGCATATTATCTTCATTTACTGTGAAGTATGTAAGTTTAAAATCATCATCTAATTCTTTTAAATTAAATATAAATTCATATTCTAGGCTAACTTCTGTTAAATTTGGATTTATTTCAATTTCAAAATATCCTGTCGAATTTGGTGCTATTTTATTATCAGTAGTTGTTGTGGTAGGGCTTAAGGTTAAGTCAAAAGCTTTATCTTCTACAATACTTTTTCCGTTTACAGTTACATTAAACTTTGCAATGCTAATTTGTGAGTTACCAGATACTGTTGTTACATATCTTGAAAAGGTGTAAATTGCTATAAAAAACAAACTAATAATAATATAAAATATTAAAAAGTCTTTTAAATTTTTTTCTTTTTTGTATCTTCTTCCTTTCAAGAAATTACACCTTCTTTCTAATTTTAATCTCCAGAAGCTGTAATCTTTAATTCTAATTTATAATTAGAATCTATATTAGTGCCTACTTCTGTATCATTTTCAGATTCAACCCATTTCCAATCTAGTGTATAAACATTATAGTTGTTAGCAGATAATTTTACATCATACTGATTTATTTCATCATAGGTTAGCCACTCATCGTCACTTCCAGAAACATACTCTCCATTTAATTTCAAACGATATTTCATATTAATATTATACTTATTATCTTCATTTAACTCTAAATCATAGTTTATATTAAACCCATTATTATTTCTTATAACAAACTGATAAGAATTTTCACTTGATGGAGAAATTTTATCGCCTACAACATAATAAGTAGTGTTAGTAAATATGTTAAGTGGTGTATTTTGTGAGAATTTTGTTTCATTGTCATATACTTCTAATTCGTCTTGTTTATCTTCTATTATTGGTGGATTTGAATTGTTGTTATTATTACTATTATCGTTATTATTCTTATTATTGCTATTGCCATTATTATTGTTATTATTGTCCCCAAAAGTACCACAGTTTATGTTGTTCTTATTGCATATATCACATTCGTTGCAATTAATTCCATTGTTTTTGCAACAACTATTATTACAGCTTTGTTGAAAAATAATGTCAAAAATATCTACATTTCCTGTTGGTATTTGAGGTTTATGTTCGATAAATCCTAGATTTCTGATGAGTAAAAAGATAATAATAATTAATGCTATAAGAATCAAAATCATTATAATAAAATTTTTTTCATTTTTCTTTTCTTTTTCTTCATATGTTTTCATCTGTGATTTATCCCCCCTTTTCTTCTTTCGCTTAAAGCTTTCATAAAAGTCTATACGATTATATAGACTTTTATGGAAGTTTTACAACTTCCATTTTTTATTATACTTAATCAATATGTTGTTGTACAATTACAGTTAATGGCAATTCAAATGTTTTAGGCTCTCCTGCCCTACCGACAGTAGTGTCTTTTACGTTGTTCGCTTCTGTTGCATCCCATTCAGTACCTAAATCTTTCCATTCGATTGTTAAATCTAACACTAGTTTTCCACTTAACGCAGCACCTTCTTGTAATTTAATCACAAAAGGAGCATCTTTAGTTCCGCTTCCTGTAATTCCTTCGATAGTTGAGCCATCTGCTTTTGTAACCGTAAAAGTCATTTGAGAAGGATTAAGACCTAATTCTTGAACTTTACTGTCAAATTCTCCTGTACCTGCACCTTCAACTATAACATCTACTGAAACTTCTGTTCCTGTTAAGTCAAGTTCTGCCGAAGCAGTAGCTTTTGTCGCTGGTGCTATTTTACTAGCAACAACATTTTCATTTTTTTCTACTGTAAAAGTTGCTGATTGTATTTGAGTACCATTTACTTTCCATTGTGCAACACTTGCTGTACTAGTTCCTGAAAATTTTTCTATGTATCTTGCATAAGTATCAGTTATAAAATATAAAGCAATTACAAGTATCATAGCAATTACTATAACTGATATTACGGTTTTCTTTTGCATTCTAGCCCCCTCCTTTGTAGCTATCTATTCTTTATATTTATTTAATATATTTTATTTGTTTTCTTTTTCGCGTTCTATATCTCTTTGTTTTTTAAATTCCTCAAATTCCTGTCTATCTTTTTCTTCTTCTTTTCTATATTTCTTTTCATCTCTTTTGTTAACTATGTATAGCCATATTAAACCAATAACCAAAATAACTAATAACACAACACATAATCCCATTGGTTTTTGCATAAACATTAAAAATTTTCCTAATCCTGCTATTTTTCCAACATATATTCCTTCTACATCTTCCATTGCAACTAAATTAGCATCTTCACTATTATTGGCATCACCTTTTGTTTTAAAATATTGATTACCATTTTCATATACTATTTCAGCAATTCTATGAGTTGTAACTGTATCTTGCTCATTTCTAAATGCAATTACATCATCTTTTTTTAAAGTTGTTGTATCTACAATTTTTACAAAAACTAAATCTCCTGTATGGATTGACGTCTCCATAGATCCTGATAATACTATCATTGGTTTATATCCAAATACATCTGGAATCTTATCTGGATTAGTATTGGCTTTGTACAAAATCATACCTGCAATAAGTAAAATAATAATTGCTATTGAAAAAAACAAAATTTTAAATATTTTACCAATAATTCCGCTTCTCTTTTCAGCCGTTTCTTTCATACATTTCTCCCATTTTAGCATAATAGAATTTCATCAGTTTTATTTTAGCATTTCTATATTACGTCAATTTTAATATACCATTAATGTTTTTATTTGTAAATAACTTTTTGAAAAATTCCTATTATTACTATTGTAGGTAAATTTTATGTGTTTTCGAATAATTTATTTACTTATCCATACTGAGACTGATTTTTCATTTACTTTAAAGTTTCCAAAACCTTCTTCATCTATTGTTACTTCTTCTTTTATTTTTGACATTGCATCTATAAATTGTTTATTTGCAAATTTTTTTCCGATATACATCCTCTTTTCTTGGTATCCTGCATTTGAAATGACAACTGCCAAACCCGATTTTGTATGCTCATCGTCTCCTTCTCTTGTCCATCCTATACAATGTGGATTATCTAGATAATCATATTGATTTCCATAAGCTTTTTCTTTTCTTAATTTTATTATAGTTTTGATTTCTTCTATTGGTTGTATATTATATTTTGGTATGCCATATATATCTCCGTAAAATACACAAGGATAGCCTTCATTTCTTAAAAGTATTATACTATATCCAGCTAATTTAAACCATCCATCGATATAACTTTCTAGTGCTTGTCCTATTTGAGTATCGTGATTATCAACAAAAGTTACTGCTTTAAGAGGATTTTCTTTTACTAATGTACGGTCGAGTATTTTTGTTAAATCATAATTTTCATCTTTAGATGCTGAATAAAAATTGTAATGTAAAGGCACATCAAA
>CAYZMV010000106.1:0-3957 GCA_964479635.1 uncultured Clostridium sp.
GCTTCCATTTCCTAAAACAGATGCATAATCTCTTACTCTTTTTAATAATCTATTTGCTATTCTTGGAGTTCCTCTTGAACGTCCGTGCAATTTCCATTGAGCCTTTTTCATCAATTTCGACATTCAAAATATTTGCTGACCTTTTTACAATAGTATTTAATTCATCTGTATTATAAAGTTCTAATCTATGTATTATTCCAAATCTATCTCTTAAAGGTGTTGTAAGTGAACCTGCTCTAGTTGTTGCTCCTATTAAAGTGAATTTAGGTAGCTCTAATCTAATTGACCTTGCACTAGGTCCTTTACCAATTATTATATCTAAATTATAATCTTCTAACGCAGGATAAAGAATTTCTTCAACGCTTCTATTTAACCTATGTATTTCATCTATAAACAAAACATCATTTGGTGAAAGATTTGTTAAAAGTGCCGCTAAATCTCCCGGTTTTTCAATGGCAGGTCCTGACGTTATTCTAATATTGCTATTCATTTCATTAGCTATAATACTTGCAAGTGTTGTTTTGCCAAGTCCCGGAGGACCGTACAATAAAATATGGTCAAGTGGTTCATTTCTTCTTTTAGCCGCTTCAATATATATCTTCATATTCTCTTTTACTTTAGCTTGTCCTATATATTCGTCAAGTGTTTTGGGTCTTAAAGAAATTTCTGCTTTTTCTTCTTTTTCATCTTGCAAATTTGGAATTAATAAATTCTCATTTTCGTCCATTTTTTACCTCACATCCTGTTTAATTATATATTTAAGTCGAATTTTATGCAATAGTGGAATATTAAAAAATGAGAAAAAAGCAATTTTACTTTTTTCTCATAAAACATAAAATAATATGCAAAAGAACTGCAGAATACTACCTAATAATATGAATAAATGAAATATTGAATGAATATATTTGTGTTTTACACCTACTCCATATAGAATTGCTCCTATTGTATATGCAACTCCCCCCGCTACTAGCAATATAACTCCTCTTATATCTAATAGTTTAGGTAATAAATCCACTCTAACTATTATCGACCATCCCATAACTATATAACATATCATTGAAAAAACACGGTACTTTTTTAAATCAATCGCATTTAGTACTATGCCAAGTATTGCTGTGCCCCATATTACTGCAAACATCGTCCACCCAAGTATTGGATCATAAGATCTAAAAGTACAAAGAGCAAATGGTGTATATGAACCTGCTATTAGCAAAAATATAGTACAATGATCTAATATTTGCATTACTTTTTTTCCAGTAATTCTTGGAGATAATCCGTGATATATACTAGACATTGTATATAAAACTATAACACTAATTCCATAAATGATACTGCTGACAATACCATAAACATTATGATGTATTGCCGACATAACAATACATAGCACAGTAGCAATTACTCCAAATGATGCACCTACTATATGAGATACCATATTAAAAATTTCTTCACCTTTAGTATATTTAGGCAATTCTCTGTCTTTTAATTTAGTTCTTTTAATATTTAACACTCTCTTTCATTATAATTTTATTTTTTTCGCCTTAATATCCAACCTTCATCTGCCATTATTGGTAACTTTAATATTACTTTTTGTCCTTCTTTGCCCGGATTTACATAATTAATTTTATCATAACTTTCAGCATCCCACATTTCCTCAATTTTAAATGTAATTGGTTCTAATTTATTTGGTAATATTATTTCAATAGTATCTTCTAATTGTAGTCTGTTTCGAATTTCTATCATATAACAATTATTTTCTTTAATTAATTTGTTATCACATTGGTGTAATACTTTTCCGCCAAATTCATAATCTGGATTGTATTGTTTACCTTCATACTCCTGAAAGTCTTTATTGTTTTTATCATTAAAATAAAATGTTGTAAGTCCTCTCGTTTTTGTTTTTTCTAGTTCTTTTAAATATTTTGTATAATCATATTCTTTAGGATTTTTTACATAGTCATCTATTGCATTTCTATAAGCATTTATGACTGTTGCAAGATAATACTCTGTTTTTAATCTTCCTTCTATTTTTAAGCTATCTATTCCCATTTCTATTATCTCTGGCAATTCTTTTATTAAACATAAATCTTTTGAAGAAAGTATATATGTTCCATTTTCATCTTGTTCAACAGGCATTAAATTTCCCGGTTTGTTTTTTTCTTCTAAATATATATTATACGCCCATCTACAACTTTGTGCACAATCTCCTAAATTTCCACATCTTGATGCTAAAAAATCACTCAAATGGCATCTTCCAGAATAGCTGTAACATATTGCTCCGTGAATAAACATTTCTATTTCTAAATCTTTTGGTTTATTTTTCATTATGGCTTCTATTTCTTTTTTATTAAGTTCTCTTGCAAGTATTATTCTCTTAGCACCATTTTTATACCAAAATTTACAAGAATTATATCCAACAACATTAGCTTGTGTACTTATATGTATATCAATATCTGGAGCATATTTTTTTAAGACTTCTATTACTCCTCCGTCTGATGCTATAATTCCATCTACTTTTAATTCATTTAAAAATTTTGCCTGTTTAATTATTTCGTCATACATATCATCTCTTGCATATATATTTAATGCAACATAAACTTTTTTATTAATTGCACGGGCAT
Source organism: uncultured Clostridium sp. (assembly GCA_964479635.1). Taxonomy (GTDB): domain Bacteria; phylum Bacillota; class Clostridia; order TANB77; family CAG-508; genus CAG-452. Next base: position 2,619 of record CAYZMV010000106.1, read on the forward strand.
ATTGTATTGTTCTTTCAAGGTCAGAATCGTCTACATCCACTCTAGAACGTAAAGATAATTTTGCTGTTCCCATATAAATGCTATCGGCTCCATATAAAAAGGCCGTTTTTGCTTTTTCAAATGAACCCGCAGGTGCTAATAATTCTGGTTTTTTCATTTTACTTAGTTCCCTCCATTTATATCTACTTAACTACCCATATATTAGCAAACGTTTTCTTTATTTAACACTCTACTTACTGCCAAACCGTCTCCTACATTTAAAATTGCTGTTCGTAAATTTTTATTTTCGGTTACTTCCTTTATATATTCTCTTAAATGAGTTACTGCTGTTCTTTGTTTATGCTTATTATAGTCGCTCATAACATATCCCTTATACAATATATTATCTGCTAGTATTATACTACCCTCTTTGGAAAGCCTTAATGCTTCTTTTAAAAATATTGGATATTTTGCCTTCGCTGAATCTATAAAAAATATATCATATTTCTCATTTATTGTTGGTAGTATTTCTACTGCATTTCCTATAATTACTTTTATGTTGTTTTCTAATTCCATTTGTCTAATATTTTCTATTGCTTCATTTGCTCTTTCTTCATCTAATTCAATGGTATCTATATGGATATGATTATTTAGCACATTAGAAAAACAAATAGCAGAATATCCTGTTGCTGTTCCTATTTCTAGAATATTTGTAGGTTTTTCTTCTAATAATATTTTTTTTATTACTTCTAATGTATCATCCATTATAATTGGAATATGCTCATTTAATGCACTTTCTTTTATTTGTTCTATATTCAAAACATCACCCTGTTATAACTTGATTATTTCCTTGCAGATCTTTCACGATCTTTGTTATTTAATATTTTCTTTCTTAATCTAATACTTTGTGGTGTTACTTCTACTAATTCATCATCTTGTATAAATTCTATTGCCTTTTCTAATTACATCTGTTTTGGTGGAACAAGCCTTTATGCTTCGTCTGAACCTGAAGCTCTAGTATTCGTTAAATGTTTCTCTTTGCATACATTTACTGCCAAATCTTCTCCTCTTGAATTTAATCCTACTATCATTCCTTCATAAACGTCTGTTCCCGGTCCTATAAATAAATCACCTTTATCTTGTGCATTATATAAACCATAAGTTATAGCCTTACCTTGCTCAAATGCAACTATTGTTCCTCTAGTTCTTGATACTATATCACCTTTATATGGCTCATAAGAATCAAATACGTGATTCATTGTACCTTCTCCCTTAGTATCGGTTAAAAATTCTGTTCTATATCCTATTAATCCTCTTGATGGAATTTTAAATTCTATTTTTGTATGTCCATCCTCTGCTG
>CAYZMV010000107.1:0-3921 GCA_964479635.1 uncultured Clostridium sp.
TATTATGTTTGATGTTCCAACAAATCCAAAAATAGAAAAATGCATAATAACAAAAGATACAGTAGAAAAAAAGACAGGACCGGAATTTGTTATAAATGAAAATAGAGCAGCAACAAGAATGAAAATAAAGAAAAAACATATTAATACACCAAAACGAGGAGAGACAGCATAATGAGCAGAATATAATTAATGAAAATGGAGCAGAAAATGAGTATGCTCTATTTTTTATGTTTTAGTAAGCTAATACTAAACTAATTAATAATAATAAATAAGAAAATGAAACAGAAAAAATTCTGTTTCATTTTTTAATATAATTTTCTTATGTAAATTATTACATACTAAATTCAGCTAAAACTATTGAAAATAGAATAATATTATAGAATAATATTAACGAACACTTATAAGAGTTTATAATATTAAAAAAAGGGGGGTGAAATAGAATGAAAACAAAATTATGTTTATTGGTATTGATAATCATAATGTCATTAATGATTCCCAATATGGTAAATGGGGCTACAGACGAACCTACTGTAACTCTAGACAAAACATCTTCAGTAAGACAAGGAGATACTGTAACAGCTACTGTAAGTTATCCAACAACCAATACTAGTGGTATTTATTTTAATATAAGATTTGAAACAGATGCATTTGAAATCAGCAGTGTTAATGCATATAATAAAGAAAATGTCGAAGTAAGAATATCTGGAGACAAATATAGTAAGGTCGAGACTAAGGAAAACTATGACAAGTATAAGGTTATGGCTCAAATAACAAACAGTGATATTAAAACAGTAAATGTAGTATTAAAAGCAAAAAAGGATATTACAACATCTACCAATATTTTTGTAGGAAATATAGCTTCAACTTCTTATGTTTTTAACAATGATAAAGGTACTCAAACCAAAAGGTTTACAATAACAGCACTTCCTGTTGAACCAGAACCACAGCCAGAGCCAGAACCACAAGTAACTCCAGATCCAACATATACACCAAGTACAACACCAGCAGAAAAAGATGATACACCAACAACAGGTTCGGTAGATGTAGCATTAATTGCCACAGTTATAGCTATGGTATCAGTTGCTGGAATCGTAGCAGTAAAAAAATATAACAAATAGGATTTAGGGGATAGCCCCCAAAATTCTAAGAATAATAAAAAATATAACAGAAAAAATTCTGTTATATTTTGCTTATAAAAATTAAATGAAAAAGAGAAAAAATTTATAAAATAATATGCTAAAAAACATATTTCGTATGCTATAAATTTTTAAAGTTGAAAATATTTGTAAAAATTATTGCATTTTTGTTTAAAATGTATATTGTATTATCGTTAACTAATGATTATATATTTGTTATATAAATATATAATTATAATATAAAAAAAGATAAAAAACGAAAGGAGAAATTTAAAATGAAGAAAAAAATGTTAACAATTACAATTTTAGCATTAGCACTTTGTATGGCAATAGCATTTGTAAGACCAGTAATGGCACAGGATGTATGTACAGATCAAAATTGTGCTGGTGGTTGCCAAGGAACTTGTAATGGAGAAGAATGCACAGCAGAATGTTGTCCTGTATTAATGGGAGAAAAATGTTATCCAACATTAGAAGCTGCAGTAACTGCTGCTCAAGAAGGAGAAACAATTACATTAAGAGCAAATGTGGCTATAAATAAAATGTTAGAAATTAACAAAAAAAATGTTACACTTGATTTAGGAGGAAAAGAAGTAACAGCTTCAGCAAGTTTTGACTATAAAGAAGATAAAAATGCATCTCATATTATAAATGTATCAGCTGATGGTGTTACAGTAGAAAATGGTACAATAAAAACAACTACAAATAATAGACATGGTATTAATGCTTATCATGCTAACGATGTTGTATTAAAAAATTTAACTATAGATCATAGAGAATCTTTGGGAGGAGCACCAGTAGTAGTAAATGGTTCTTCTGTAGAAGTACAAGGAAATTTAAATTTAATATTTGGTGAAAATTCTTGGTATGGAATAGATATTGATCCAAAAGACAAAACTAATGCTTCTTTAAATTTTGCAGATAAATCTTCAGTTTCTGCTGAAGGTAATGGAGAAAAGCCAGTTTTATATAAAGATCCAATTACAGATGAAGGCAAAACAAGTAGTATTGATATAGATGGAAATACAGAAGTAGCTATAAAGGATGGTAATAAAACTACATATTATATAGGCATAACAGAAAAAGAAGTTGCTGAAAAAGTAAAATCAGGCTCAACTATAACAGTAATACAAGGAAAAATGGCATTTGAGAACTTACCAGATGGTGTAACTGTTAAAATAGAAGAAGGAGCTAAAGCAACAGTAAATGGATATGAAGTAACAGAAGCAGGAGTAAACACAACTGAATTAAATAAAGAACCAATGCCAGAAGATAAAGACAATACACCAAAAACAGGTTCGGTAGATGTAGCTTTAATTGCCACAGTTATAGCTATGGTATCAGTTGCTGGAATTGTAGCAGTAAAAAAACATAGCAAATAATATATGAAATAAAAAAATTAGAGCAGAAATCGATTCTGCTCTAATTTTATGACTAAAAATTTTAATTTGAGGAGAAAGAGTATGGAAAAAAGAAAACACGGAAAAAGATATAAGGTGAATAAAAAGAGATGGATATTAATATTATTAATTTTAGTTTTGATAATAAGTGTAACAGTATCTGCATTTTTTGTATTCAATAAATATAAAAATAAAAAAGATAATGATGAATTGCAAGAAGTAATTGAAGAAACACCTGAAATAGAAATAAATGAAAGAATAGAAAAAGTAAAAGAATTGCAAAATGAAAATCCAGATATAGTTGGTTGGCTAGAAATAGAAAATAGTGATATAAGCTATCCAGTATTACAATGTGCAGACAATGATTACTATATGACACATAATTATAAGAAAGAGTATTCAAAAGATGGTTCACTATTTTTAGATAAAGATTATGATTGGAGTATTCCTAGTACAAATCTTTTAATATATGGACATAATAATATGAGTAGTGATGAGATGTTCTCAGGACTTATGGATTATAAAGAAGAAAGTTATTATAAAGATCATAAAATTATAAGATTTACTACAGATAAAGAAGATGCAGAATATGAAATATTAAGTGTATTTTTATCTAGAGTATATTATAAATCAGAAACTAATGTATTTAGATATTATTATTTTATAAATGCAGAAACAGAAGAAGAATTTAATAATTATGTAGAAAATAGCAAAAAAGCAAGTTTATATGATACAGGAGTTACTGCAGAATATGGAGACCAATTAATAACACTTTCTACTTGTTCGTATCATACAAAAGATGGAAGACTTGCAGTAGTTGCAAAAAAAATTAAAAAATAGAGTAAAACATTGACAGAAGTAATAAAACTTTGATATAATATACAAGTTGAAAAATACGCACATATAGTTATAGTTTAAGATTGTGCTTTTATACAAAATAAAAGTGTTCTTAAATGTGAAAAACTATATGGAGGAAAAACAAATAAGGAGGAATGAAAAATGGCAGTAGTTGCAATGAAACAATTACTAGAAGCAGGTGTACATTTTGGACACCAAACAAAGAGATGGGATCCTAAAATGGCTGAATATATTTATCAAGCTAGAAATGGTATCCATATAATTGATTTACAAAAGACATCAAAAAAAATTGATGAGGCTTATGAATTTATTAAGGAAGTAGCAGAAGAAGGAAAAGATATTCTTTTTGTAGGAACAAAAAAACAGGCACAAGAATGTATTAAGGAAGCAGCTGAAAAAAGTAATATGTTCTATGTTGATCAAAGATGGCTTGGAGGAATGTTAACGAATTTTAAAACAATAAGAAAAAGAGTTGAAAGATTAAATAAATTAGAGCAAATGCAAGAAGATGGTACTTTTGATGTATT